>JACQUT010000226.1 GCA_016267585.1 Cyanobacteria bacterium NC_groundwater_1444_Ag_S-0.65um_54_12 | reverse complement strand
CCTCTAGCAAGCAATCGTATAACGCAATTTCCAAAGTAGCGTTCGTTGCGGCTTTGCTGGACATTTCTGCTAGCTTCTCTGACTTTTGCCGGAGTGATTGACATAAACGCCGCAGCGCGATACCACCATGCGCCACTGCTTCTGGAAGCTGCCCGCTCACGTCCTTGGTCCGATCTTGGAGCGTGGCGAGACGATAACGCAGCCCGAAGAGATCTTCGCGATAGGTGAGCTTCAAGGGGCTGAGCGCTTCGATCTTGGCTAGCCACTGGATAGCGCGCAGATGCTCATCCGGCTTCAATTTGCTGCAGTCTAGCCGTTCGACCAACAGGCCTTTGCGGGCCAGTCCGTCGAGCCAATTCTGGTGTTGATTCGGTTCCAGCTCGGCGGGCGGGCTATCCATGGCCTGGCCGATAGCATTGAGCAATGCCGCTTTTACTGGCTGGGAATCGAACTTCTTGCTGATAAAACTTTTGGGTCGGCTCGTGCCTCGATCGGCCAAGGGACCAGAAATGGTCAAGGTTCCCGTGATACGTTCCGTCTTGGACCTTGGTTGCTCTCTGACGAGTTGCTCTTTACGAACTGCCTTGCCGCCGAATAAACGGCGCCAGAAAGAAAGCGCCGAAGCAGGCGCTGGCTGGTCAGAACGTCGGAACGATTGTGTCTTGCGGTAAGCCATATGTTTATTTGGGCGCTACAGATCCCTAGCAAGACATACCCGTCCTGGATTCCGGTAAAAACGGAGTAAACGGATCAGCACGCATCGATCACGAATTTGCGGTTCCGGTACTCGGAAGTCACCCAGGCATTGAACAGCATTTCGCTCATTCCTCCGTTAAACGTTATACCCCGCCAGGCCAGCCGTGTCACACGCGGCGCCGGCCAGCATGCTGGCCGTGGCCGTCATAGCTGGCCTAAAATGAGCCATGCCAATTCGTGTGCTGGTCCTGACCCCCGAAGCGCCGGAGTTCATCCCGTATGAGTCACGGGACCTGCTGCCACCCCCCGAAGATCCTCGGGTCTTCTGGATCGACATCACCGCGCCGACCGCCCAAGAGCTCGCCGGGATCGCCGAGCGCTACGGCTTGCATTATCTGGCAATCGAGGATTGCCTCCACGACGGCCAGCGGCCCAAGCTGGATTCCTACGATAAGCACGTGTTCATGGTGTTGCATCATCCCAGCTTAGATCGCGATCGCCACGCGGTGACCATGCAGGAACTCGATCTGTTCCTCGGGCCCAATTTCGTGATCACTTCGCACCTTGACCCGCTCCCCATGCTTGATGTCGTGCGCGAGCGCTGGGCAGAATCTGCCGAGGTAAAAAACGAGGGTGCATCCTTCCTGGTTTACCTGATCGCCGACACCCTCGTCGACGACTACTTCCCGGTCCTGGATCACCTGGATGATCGCCTGGCAGAACTGGATGATCGCATTTTCCAGGAATCGGATAGAGCCAATCTCATGCATCCGGCTTTCGAACTGAAAAAACAGCTATTGCTGTTGCGGCGCATCGTCGGACCGACCCGCGATTCCTTGGTCTTGCTGGCACGCCACGAATCTCCGCTGTTGACGCACGCTGCCGCAGTCCACATCCAGGACGTGTACGACCATCTCATTCGCATCGCCGACACCCTGGACCTGTACCGCGATCTGGCCAGCAGCGTGCAGGAAACCTTTTTGACCATGGTTTCCAACCGCCTGAACCTGAGCATGAAACGCTTGACAGCGGCGACCATCACGCTCATGTCGATTTCGCTAGTAGCGAGCATTTACGGCATGAACTTCCGAATAATGCCAGAGCTTACCTGGCAACATGGGTACGCCTGGGCGCTGGGGCTCATGGCTGCGATCGGAGGCGGCTGTCTCGCGTTCTTCAAATTTCGCGGCTACTACTAGCGCGCCAAAACTTAAGGAAAGCCTTACGTGACCACAAGAAAGAAAATACCGCTCGTTCTGATAATAACATCATATTAACATCGAACAAAGCTCAGGATCGCTTTGACGGTAATCCAATCAGCGGAGGAGAAACAATGGAAGGTGTATTATCTCGTGACCTTACCACGGCTCGCAGGCAGAAGTATGATGCGTTGTGGTACTCTAGGTGGCAGGTCGGCCCTCCCACGACTCGCAGGCTGAGCAGCTATCAAGCTCCACCGAGCATGTTTATAGATAGTGCCAAGGCCGTGGTGGTACCACTGATGGCATATCGAGACAGCTCCCTGATTCAGCAGGCCAAGGCATGGAAGAACGCCCAACTCCTGAATTCGGTTATTGAATTGGCGCCGCAGACCTACCAGGATTCCTGGCGAGTGGTCAAACAATGGGGCAAATTCTGGCGCGAGCTCGGGATCTCGACCCTCAAGTCGAACCTGAAAAGCGGTTTCCTGTTCGATGGCGGGATCTCTGCCGTGCGCAATGCTTGGGCGCTGTACAAAAAGCAAGAGAAACCGGCCCGGGCCGTCGGTAACGTTGCCGCCGACATCACGTTAGGAACAGTCAAGGGCATAGTGGGAAGCCTGGCGGTTACCGGTACTACCATGGGGCTGACGGCGCTAGGATTGGTGGCAGTACCCAGCTTGCTCGGTATTCCGATCCTGGTGGCTAACATTGCTGCTAGCTGGCTTGCTTATCGCTTGGTCAACAAATACCTCCAAAAACATGATTTGCACCGCAAATTGAGCGACACTATATCCAAGGCAATAGACAAAGACGCCTGATCTCTCGATCCCTTACCGACTCCGCGCCGCGACACCTCCTGTGCTAGACTGCATGATCCAGTGCTGGGCAGGAGGTGTTAGATATGGGAACCCTTGTCAGGGGTGGTGAGATCTGGACGGCCATCGATCGGTACGTAGCAGACATCTTTATTGCCGCGGGCAAGATACAGGCCATCGGCGAAGATTTGCCAGGTTCTGGTGATGACGAGATACTAGATGCCACAGGTTTACTGGTGTTTCCGGGGGGGGTAGACGCGCATACCCACCTGGACATGCCGTTCATGGGCGCCAGCTCGACTGATGATTTCCAGACCGGGACCATTGCCGCCGCGGTGGGTGGAACTACGACGATCGTCGATTTTGTCATCCCCGAGCGGTCAGAATCGCTGCTAGCTGCGCTGGGCAAGTGGCATGCCAAAGCTGCCGGCAAAGCAGTCATCGATTATGCTTTTCATATGGCCCTCACCCGCTGGGACGAGGGCGTAGCACGTGAAATTTCTCGCTGTGTATACGAAGAAGGCATAACCTCTTTCAAGGCTTTCATGGCATACAAGGGATCGCTGGGTGTGGACGATTACGGTCTTTTTCAGTTCATGAGCCGAATTAGCGAACTGGGTGCCCTGCTGGCGGTGCATGCGGAAAACGGCGATGTGATCCAGGCGCTGCTGGAGCAATATATCGCCGCAAACAAGACCCATCCGCGTTACCATGCCATGACCCGTCCGGCGCAATGCGAAGGCGAAGCGACCGAGCGCGCCATCGGCCTGGCGCGTCTGCTCGAATGGCCAATCTACCTGGTTCACATGAGCTGCCGCGAGGCGCTGGCTAGCGTGAAGCGTGCCCAGAAACGTGGACAGCAGGTGTTCTCCGAAACCTGTCCCCAGTATCTGTTGCTCGACGATTCGCGGTACGATGAGCCCGATTTTGGCGGTGCCAAGTACGTGATGAGTCCGCCGCTGCGCAAAGCGGAAGATAACGCGGCGCTATGGGCGGCCTTGCGACAAGGAGCCGTCCAGGTCGTCGCTACCGATCACTGCCCTTTCAACTTTGCTAAAGAAAAGCAGCTGGGCCGTGACAATTTTGCCAAGATTCCCAATGGCTGCCCCGGCATCGAAGATCGCCTGACGCTATTGTGGACTCATGGTGTGCAACAGGGGCGTATTGATGGCCATACCTTCGTCAAGGTTTGCAGCACGAATCCGGCCAAGATCTTGGGTCTCTATCCGCAAAAAGGGGCGATCGCCGTCGGTTCGGACGGCGATCTGGTACTTTTCGATCCGACGGCTAGCCGCACGATAACAGCACGTACCCAGCACCAACGCGTGGATTACAATACGTTCGAGGGCTTCGCGATAAGTGGTATGCCCAGTCATGTATTGCTGCGCGGGCAAATGATTGTTCGTGAAGGTAAGTTCACGGGAATACCGGGTACTGGCCGCTATCTGGCACGTAAGCCAGCAAAGGTGCGCGAGCTAGCACCAGTTTAGCCCGGGCCACTGGACAGAACCTTGACATCACAACGCAGCGACCAGAGCTGCCAGATCGGCTGGTGGCGACATCCCTAGTTGCTCTTGAAAGCGCCGCTCACAAAGACGGAAATGTTCCAGGGCGCGATGCGGTTCGCCGCGTTCGATGAAGCGCAATATAAGTTCCCGATGAAAATCCTCGGCCAGCGGATCGATTTCCAGCGCACGATAAACTATTTCGATAGCCGATTGGGGATCGCGATCTCCGGTGAGCGCCAGCAAGCGCCGGCAAGCCAGCAATGCGCGATCGCGGAAGCGTTGACGCAAAGTGATGACCCATTCTTCTTCAAATTCCGGCAAAAAATCACCCCGATAGAGAGCCAACGCTTTTCGCAATTGAGCGATTTCTTCTTCCCGAGTTACCTCGGGCAACGGTCGAAAAGCTAATTCGAAGGTCCAGGTATCTAGCCAGATACCGGTTTTTGCTGCAAATATGTATAATCCTTCCGAATGTGAGACATAGCGCGATCCCTGCCGATTGCCCAAGCCCGGTTCCAGTGCATGGCGCAGTCGTCGCAAGTTCATGTGCAAGGAGGCCATGGTCGTGACCCGGGCGCCGTAGAGTGCTTCTAGCAAACGAGATTTGGTCGAGCCTTCCGGATTATGTAACAAGAAAGCTAGCAGCAACTTGGCACGCCAGCTCTCCCATTCATGCTCTTCGATCAATCGACCGTTGCGCAGAACTCTCAGCGCTCCGAAACAACGAATCGCCAGCGTGACGCCCGGTGGTAACGAGATGCCATCCCACTGCCTTTGCTTTTCTTGCCAGGTGTTAATGGCGATCGGTTTAGAACCGGCAGCAAAATCTCTGTCACTATACGAAACAGCAATTGGGCGCTTATTTTGCCAGAGTGGCTCAGCTGGCACCTTTGCTATCCAGTCAAACTGTTTGGTATGCCTGCCAGCAGCGCTGGCAACTAGTGGTGTCGTCCCATGCGCGCGATTCATGCCCGCCTCTATCCCTCTCGCAAATGACTCTGACTTCAGCATCCCTCTTCTGCGCTCCAGTCAGTTCTATATGAAGCTGTTATAGT
>JACQUT010000008.1 GCA_016267585.1 Cyanobacteria bacterium NC_groundwater_1444_Ag_S-0.65um_54_12 | reverse complement strand
GTACATGCAGTACATGGACAAAAATGGCGATGGAGTCATTACACCCGATGAGCAGCCCAACCAGGATTTCTTCGACAAGCTTGATCTCAACAAAGATGGCAAGGTGACTTATGACGAACTTGCCAACCCCAAATTGCTAGCAGATTGGATTGCTGCTATTCGGGAACAAGCAGTTACTTGGACCAAGTATCTTGATCGCGATGGCAACAAACAGCTGGGACTGACCGAATTCAAAGGCGTGTGGATAACTGGCAAGCAGGGCCCAGTTTCCGATCCGGCCCCGATCATACGGAAACATTTCACGCGCAGCGACAAGAACCGTAACGGTTTCTTGAGCCGTGCCGAACTAGAATCCTGGTTTGGTAGCCTGCTGGCGGCTGGCTATGGTTACGGAGTAGAGTTCGGTAATCCATGAGGCTTTCACCTTAAGCAAGATCACAAAGCTCCTGCCGGATAACCTGAATGGCCAAATTCCCGGAGCGGCCGTTCAGGTTAGCAGTAAATCTCTTCATGGCAGGAATCCGATCGGTGTCCAAGCAACAACAATTTAGCAACAAATGGCAAGTCGTTCAGCCACTGGTCTGCTGGCTGACGGCTTTCCTCTTTTGCCTGCTGGCAGCCTGCAGCAAGAGCCCGACTGGTCAACCGTTGTCGCCGCCGCGCCTGGCTGGCAAGAGCCGTATCACCGCGTTGCCGGCACGGCCTACCTTCGAGGAATCCTATCCGGTCGCCCACGCCGTTGCCGAAGCTGACGCCTCGCAATCGCTCGCGCTAGAATATGCTGACGGCGGTGGCGTGGGAAAAGATGGCCGGGTGCTGCCGGATGCGGAGCTCACTGCCCTGCTCGCTCGCTACCCATCCCATACGAAAAAGTTCATGGTCCCGGCTGGCTGGCATTTTACTTTCGTTCCGCCAAACGACCGCCAGCTAGCAGACTGGCACCAGCATTACCGGGTAGCGGTCGCGGCGACTGGCGAAATTACCCACGATACTTACTCGGTCAAGCATTCCGGGAATAGTCCCGACCGGCAGCTCAATTTTACCAATGCGCTCACCGTCTCCCAGGCAGTAGCCCAGGCAGTGGCCGATGGAATACCGGGCCAAGCGTTCGAGGTGAATTTTGGCTATCCCACCATCTACGAAGGCCCCGGCGCTTTCCGGGGTCCCCTCGAGCTGGATGTCGCCGATCTGGCCCGCTGGGATGCCAACGGGCGGGGGTCTGATGGTTCGCTGCGCACTATTCTGCTGCGCGAGCGACGCCTGAAGCGCGATCCCACGCCGCAAGAGCTCGACGAGGTGCGTTCAACCTGGGAAGCCATCGCACGGTACTGGTTCAAGAACCTGACAGGCAGCCTGGAACGACCTATCACGCCGGAGCTGCTGGCCCGCGCCAGGCTGACGCCAGTGATTAACCAGTTCACCATGCGCCTCTACGATCGCAACAGCGATGGTTACATTCCTCTCGCAGAATTTCTGGAGGTCATGCTCAACGCCTATTACCTGAGCAGCTTTCGCGAAATAACCATCAAGACGCAATTTTGGCGCGCCGACACCGATGATGACGAAAAACTCACCGAGCAAGAAGCAGCAGGGGCTACCCTGGTCATCGTCAGTCCGAAAAACCAGGAAGCAAAATCCTGGCCATTGCATATCAGCCAGTCAGATTTTCAGCAAGCCGATCGCAATGGCGATCGGCTGCTCGATGCTAACGAATATGTACCGTTGGGCGCGCGCAAGAGCCTGCAATTACTGGAGCTGCGCCCTGATCTGCTGCAAGATCAAGTTCTGTCCTGGATTGCGGCGCCCCTACCGTGGGCACACTGATCTCACAAACCGCCTAGCAATTGTTCAAGCTCGTCAGAAGTAATGAATTGATCATGATTTCGATCCACGAGAGTGAAAATATCCCGCAATTCACCCCTGGTAATGCCACCACTTCCATCCCGATCCAGCAATCCCATGATGGTTCCTACTGCCAGTTCTCGTTCGACAGGATTGGGGATATCTTTTGCCAAAAAAGCACGGAGTTCATCAGGGGTTATCTTACCGTCCTTGAATTTATTGATTTCGTTGAAGACGCGCGTCATTTCTCCCCTACCGATTTTGCCATCATGATTCTTATCGCAAATTCGCATGATCAGTTGAGTGAAACTTCCGTTTGTAACGGTTACTCCCATTCCACATTCCTTTCCGCACCAAGTAGAGCAAGCAAGATTTATGTACCCAATTCTGTCTAAATAAGCTCACTAGCCGTTATGACTAGATGCCTGCGCTCAGGTTAGCAGCCTCCTGCACTGCTGCCAGACCCGCCAGGAAATCCGGGCTATTCTGCAAGGTCGCTACTGCCGAATCGAGCGCTGGCTCGCCGGTAACTGCCAGGGAAAGGATAGCAGCATCAAGTTCCTGGGCGGCTATTTTCACCGCCGGTAACGTCACCAGATCTCCGTAATGCCAGTTCGCGGTAGAGCGGCCCAGGCTCTGCGCTCGGCGAGCCGCCAGGGTGAGTACTGTACTATCAGAGTCGATATTGCACTCGCTGCGCCGCAAGGAATTATCGAGCGCCAGCAGTGCAGTGTAAAGGGGCCGCATGGAAGGCAGTAGCGCTTGCACTTCGTAGGTGCGTGGTTTGGCGGGAAGATCCGGTAATGGAACTGATAGTGAAAAGTAACCCGTAGTATCTACTACTCTACCCAGAGCAAGGGCTTCCTCCCCAGTGGTTCCCAGTGGCAGCAAACGCACCTTCAAGGAAGGCGGGGCCGGACGTGCCGCGAGCACGATAGTAAAATCAAGCGGCCAAACTGCGCGCCCCCAGATCACCACCAAAGGTGGCCAGAGGCGATCGACAGCAGGATTCGGAGCACTACAACCACAAGTCAAACTCAGCGAAAAAATCATCGCACTGCTAGACAAGCGCATAGCTAAAATCTAGCAGGAGACAACTTTTTTCTAGCTAGGCATCATGGCTGAAGCACGTTTGCTATTTCGTCCGCCAGTAGCTGACTATCCATATCGTCAAAGCCAATTTGACGTGCTATCTCTTGGGCAGAAAAGCGTTGGCCCATTTGCCAGAGATCGCGCAACGCCCTGCCGGCAGCCAGGTTATGAAAATAATGTTCGCCAAAATTTCGGCGCAAAAATGCTCGCAATTGCGCTGCTAATATCCAAGCGCGTAAGTAATAAGCGCTATAGAAACCGCCATCGGTATCATACAGCCAGTATTCCGGATAATGTCGAATCATCAAGGCCTTTTGCAATGATTCGACGTAGAGCTTCTCTTTGCCAGCGATTTCCCGCTCGTCATGTAGCTGCAGTTCGTAGCACAGCTTGGCGGCATAGCGGCGCACCATGAAAAGCAATTGGCGATAGGCATGCTGGCGATAATCGCTGATTTGTTTGGTAGTAAGGCCAGTATGATTGCTGAGCCATCCCTCTTCCAGCAGCAGGTGTTCGAAAGTAAAAGCGAAAGCTTCTGTCACCGAGTAGTCACCCAGGTAACGAAACTCGTATGACAAATCCGGAGCGCAATGCGAAAAATGCAGCGCATGTCCTGCTTCATGGAAAAGGGCCGAATAACCATTCGCTCCCCCGTCAGGGGAAACTACCAGATAGACCTCTGCGGGAATCCTGACCGGCGCACAAAAGGCTCGCGGCGATTTTTTAGGTCTTTTTTCTAGATCGCAGGTTACGTGTCGTAGATCGAGGCCAAGATTGGTCAGTGTACTTTCGAGCGTGACGATGAGATGGTCTTCGGGAAAGGCTTCGGCAATTTCTGGTGTTCGCATGAGATAGGCAATGTCATGCCGTTCACATTCTGCCAAAGCAAGACCGAGCTCGCTTTTCGTCCATTCTGCCATGGTTTGCTGGTAAAGCACTGCCGTCTGTTCTAGAAACTGCATGGCGAATTTTGCCAGTGCTTGAAAAGAAAAGCCACGCAATGATTCATAAAATGCCGCATAGCTGACAAAATTTAACTTCTCCCTTATGAATTGCCGCGTTGTTTCGAGCTTTCGGCGATAAAGGTGATCAAATTCGACCACTGCTTGCCGAGTAGCTTGCGAAATAGCTTCTCTGAGCTGGCGTGACGGCTCGCCCGCAATGCGCAGCGCAGCCTCGTGGAAAAATAATTTTTCGTCAAAAAACTGGATAATCTTGTTGGCTTCTTGCGTAGCCAAAGCATCTCGCAAAAGAGCTACTTCGTTGTCCAGCAAGCTTTCTAGGCAATCAGCAAGCAAGTAAGCTAGTTTCCGCTTTTCTTCGCTATCATTGGCTTGTGCTAGCTTTTGCCGGATACTTGCGATCACAGCTGGTGAATATAGCGAAGCATAGTTAGCAAAAATTGGTGCCAATGCCAGTTCAGATTTCTGCCCACTGCCATGCAAATAGGTCTCGAAGATGGTCCGACTTTTGAGCTCCTGGGCCAGGTTCCGGATATCGTCTAGCTTGAGCGGCCCAGAAGCTTTATTCATTACCGACAGTTTCGGTCACAATTTCGGTATAACCAGGTGGAACCGCCATGAAGTCATACTTGCCAAAAGTTGGGTGCAGGTCCAATGAAGTGATCTGCAAATTGAACTCGTCACCTTTAGCATTGCGCCCGGCGATACGCAAGGGAAGCTTCAGGC
>JACQUT010000225.1 GCA_016267585.1 Cyanobacteria bacterium NC_groundwater_1444_Ag_S-0.65um_54_12 | reverse complement strand
GTACCAGGGCTGTCCGGAATCGTGCGGCCTTTGTCCAGAGCATCAGCAACACACTTGCGTGCCGATCATCGAGCTCACGGACCACTGCAATCTGAAATGTCCGGTTTGCCTGGTCAAAAACCGCAACTCCACCCATCTCGCCTTCGCGGAGTTTGTGCGCATCATGGATACGCTGGAGCGTTGCGAGGGCACGCTGAATCTCGTCAACCTCAGTGGTGGCGAACCATTGCTTCACCCGGAAATCGAGCGAATCGCCGAGCATCTGGCGTCACGCCAGGTCGTGATGTCTTCCATTTCCACCAACGGCTTACAATTACTCAAGCGGCCTGAACTGGTTCCGTTTTTCCGCGATCTCGGCATTGTCATATCGTTGCAAATGGATGGCTTTTTGCCAGATACTAGTTGCGCGCTGCGCGGAATAGACCTGGCGGCATCCAAACGCCGGGTCATCGACTTGTTGTTAGAGCAGCAAGCGCCATTCTCTCTGACCGTGACCCTGGTAAAAGGCTACAATGAGACAGAAATTCCCGCAATTTTGGATCTCTTTTTTAAAGCTGATAATGCCCTCAGTCTGATGATCCAGCCCTGCAGCTACACGGGATCGGGGGGCGGGGCTTTTGCACACGATCCGTTGGATATAATCACCATACCGGATGTAGCGAAGCTCCTCGCCGCGAGTTCGCAAGGGGTGCTAGAGAGTTCCGACTTTCTTCCCCTGCCCTGCAGTCATCCTTCGTGCTTTGCCTTGACCTACCTCCTGAAGCTGGCCGATGGCGCTCTGACACCGGTATCACGGCTGTTCGATCTGGATGACTACCTGGATGTCATCAAGAACAATGCACTGCTGGGTATGGGTGAAGATAACCTGAACCGGGTCAAGGACTCCATCTATCGGCTCTGGACTGCCTCTGGCATGATCCCTAACCAGGACGCAGTGCTGCAGGCCGTGCGGAACATACTGACTAGCTTGAATGACAATAATGGCGGCCTGTCTGCCAAGAGCTTCATGTCGGTGACCGAAAAACACATCAAATCCATCTTCATTCATCATTTCATGGACGCCCACACTTTCGACCTGGCACGGGCGGTCAAATGCTGTCAGCAATATCCCCAGGCTGACGGTAGACTGCTGCCGGTCTGTGTCTTCAACAATCTCATGCGATGACCCTTGGTGCACTGCGAGCTGCCAGGATGCTCCTGGGTACTTTCGGTTCCCGGCTATTTGCAAACGGACGATCGCCGATAAGGAAATCTACCCACACCGCATGCCAGGTGACCTTTGATTGGTACGAAGCCTCATCCACGGTTCAGCGCATCCTTATTTTGGTCCATGGAGTCACCCTTCTGGGCAAGAGCGACGAGCGCCTGCAGCACTTTGCGCGCGCACTGGCAGCGTCAGGATTGCGGGTTGCCGCCATCGATCTGCCCGGCCTCAAGACCTGTAACTTCGTGACGGAAGACAGCGAGGCGATCGCCACGCTGACAGTAGAACTGGCCAGCAAATACCAGGCACCGGTAGGTCTGGTTGGCTTCAGCTTCGGTGCTGGTCTGGCCCTGACTGCGGCTTGTCGTGCCGAGGTTCACGGTTCCCTGGATCAGGTGCTCTGTTTCGGGGCCTATCATTCGCTCTCTGCCATCTGGGAACATTGTCTCGAATTGTATAGACAAGAGCCGCAAACCTATTCGGAATGGAACGACTTTATTTACATGATGCTCGTGATGGCGCTCTCTGCCAAAGAGCGCCTGAATTTGAATCAAACTGAACAAAGAACGATCGTTTCTACCCTCGAGGCTTATTGCAAGGAGCCCTCACTGGCCAGCAAGCGCGGAGCTTACGAGCAACTTCGCCATTTGCCGATTGTAGCCGCCTTCTCGGAGACAATGGATCACGAGCGCAATTGCCAGCTTTCGCCGGCGGGCAAACTCGCCGCGCTGACTGCCCGCGTGAACTTGCTTCATGACAACCGAGATCGGGTCATACCGCCGCAAGAGTCCTTACGTATCTTCGAAGAGCTGCGTGCCGGCGGCCGCGCCAGATTGCTGGTTACCCCGCTGCTGTCCCATATCTATCTAGGCTCCCTGCGTGGTGTTCTGGATATACCAACCCTGCTGAGCATGCTAGGGGAGACGATCGGTTGATGTGCTATCATGCCGCGATGGCGTACCGAAATGGCCACATGGACTAGCAATGGACCTGGGCGCGATACTGTTAGTTTTGCTGACTGGACTGGTAGTAAAAGTCGCGGTCATGATCCTGGGTGCTCGTCTGGTACTCAGAGTTTATCAGGCGACCTATCAGTTTCCACCCAAACGCTTATGGCTGCTTTTACCCAAGGAAGATCTGCCGGAAATCAAGCTGTTGTGGTGGTCTTTTGTCCTCTTTTTCAGCTCGGAACTGGTATGCGGTATCGAAGCATACATCTTGCTGCAGGCTTCAGCCCTGGTGGGGATAGCGCATGGGGTGATTTCGGCGATCGGGATGGGTCTCTTTGCCTTGGGCAGCTATCTTCATCTCGACAGACGTATCTTGCGCTACGGGACTAGCCAGTGTTTGGCCAACCGGATCTGTCGCGGTTGCACTATTACTGCTGCGGCACGCTGCAAGTTTCTGCTGGTCATCTTGCAGATCGCCACTTTCATAGTTTTGGCGGCAATTGCCGCATTTTTTGTGCCCACCGATCGCATGGTCGTAGACACGAGCAAATACCTCCTCCCCTTCGATTCCCTCAACGCCTGGTTTGACAACGTAATAAAACCTTGGCTGATGGTTCATTTCCCGAACTACCAGCCAACCGGAGTAGCTTACTACCTTCCTGGTAGCGTGCTGTTTCTCGAATTCCGTATCTTGCCCGCCATCACGGTGGCCATAGCTCTGGCTGGAATAGCTTACTTGCGGCGTCAGCGGGAGGCACGCGGCATCCGGCTAATAGTCTTGGCAGCCGGAATATTAAGTTACGTTTACCTGGGCATCGTACTCAACGCCGGAACCGGCGACTTGCTAATCGCTTCTTTGGGGCACGAGATTGCCGAGTTTTGGTTTTTGCTCATCATTGCGGAGTTCTTGCGACGCAGCTTTAACCCAGAGGTACAGGTAATTAGAGGAACCGATGTTACAACTTGAGCGCAATTTTTTACAGCACGTCATGGAGTGCTAGTTTGGCACGTATCTACCATATCGTCCCCTCTGCGCCTACGTTTATCTCACTTTTCGCTGCAATTTGCTCTGTGTCTATTGCAACGATGGCTCCGGCAAGAAATATCCGGAGTGTTCCAATGAAGGTGAGCTAGACACTGAAAGCTGGTTGCGCGTACTTGCGATACTGCGTCGCGAGACCGATGTTCTGATCATTACTGGTGGAGAGCCGACCATGCGCCAAGACCTCAGGCAAATACTCGAAGGATGTCAAGCTCTCGGCTATCACAAAGTATGCCTGCTGACCAACGGCCTTACCCTGGATCGTCATCCCGCGATCTTCGAACTCTGTGACATTCTGATGATAAGTCTTGATACCCTTGATGGGGAAAAGGCAGACTGGATGATGGGCCGAGGCAAAGGGATTTTGCGGCACATCCTCGACAACATAGAGCTAGCATGTCGGGAACGCAGCCGACATAAGTTTAAACTCTATTTCAACGTCGTAATTACCCCGGAGAATATCGATGATGTACATCAGGTCATCGATTATGCGCTAGAACATCGGATCGGTTTCGTGCCACTTCCTGAAGTGGTGGGTGTTTACCCGCGCGAAGCGCTCAAGGGTAACCTGGATTACCAAGCTCTGATCGACAGAATATTGACGATCAAACGGGCAGGTGGTGATGTAATGGGCACGATGGCTTATTTGGGAGGTATCAGACATTTTGCTGCTTATCACTGTCTCCCGACATTGCTAGCTCGTGTTTGGCCCAATGGCGATCTACTGTACCCTTGCCAGAAATTACACAAGATAGGCGGCAATCTTTTAGAAATCGGGGACTATGCCAAGGCCATCGATCAAGGCCGTGCCAGTCATGGGCCGCTGCCGAACTGTGATAACCGCTGCCATGTCGGCTGCTACATGGACTTTTCCGTGTGCGTGCAGCAACCCGGGTTTATTATGAAGGAGGCTTTGCGTAGCCTGCGAAAGCCCTTCTTCAGGCCGAAAGAGTTCATACGCGGTTGATACGCCAAACAGCGAACTGCTGCGAGGCTGCAAGATTCTAAAGCAAATTTTCGAACCGAGGAGCACTCTAACCTGAATACTTGCGCCGACGTGGCGATCAGCAAGCTGTGACCATGATAGCGATCATGGTAGGGATGTGCTTGAATATATATACTCAGGGTAATTGACCACTAATCCTTCTACAAAATAATCATCCATGATCACTATTCCGACCATTGCCTTCGCGACCTTGGGCTGCAAAACCAATCAAGCAGAGACCATGCAGCTCCTCTCGCAATTGAGCGGGGAGCTAGCGGTAGTACCCTTTGAAGCGGGAGCCGATATTTACGTGATTAACAGTTGCACGGTCACTCATGCGGCAGATCGCCAAAGCCGGCAATTGATCCGGCGAGCGCATCGAGCCAATCCGCGAGCTAATATCTTGGTCACGGGTTGTGCAGTTGATTACGCGGCAAAAGACATTCAAGCTATCCCGGGTGTGCACTACGTAGCTCCCAACTCACAAAAAGACCAGATTGCCAGCATCATAGCTTCTTGGTACGGTCTTGACCTCAGCTGCCGCGAGCGGCCAGTCGCGCCTGCCGGCATAGTGACTGCTGGCGGACAACCAGCTGGCCAGGAAACTGGCAAGGGACCAGCTATTCCCGCAGGTTTGGTCAATACCAGAGCATGGCTAAAAATTTCCGAGGGTTGTAATAATCATTGTGCTTTCTGTGTCATTCCCCGAGTTCGCGGTCCCGAGCGCAGCAAACCGGCAAGCGAACTGGTGGAGCGCGCCATTGCACTTTCCGAGGCCGGATATCGGGAAATTGTCTTGACGGGGACCAATATCGGCAATTATGGCTGCGCTGGACTATCGGGATTGGGATCGGGAGCAAGGCGGGGAGCTAATCGTGGTTCTACGTTGGCTTTATTGCTACACCGCTTGCTGGAAACCGTACCGCTGGTTTGGCGCTGGCGGATTGGCTCGCTGGAGCCGATAGATTTTCCCGAGGCACTCTGCGAGTTATTCAGCCATCCCAAGCTGTGCCCTCATATTCATCTCTGTTTGCAAAGCGGCAGCGATCGGATCTTGCAGCGCATGCGGCGCCGCTATAACGT
>JACQUT010000230.1 GCA_016267585.1 Cyanobacteria bacterium NC_groundwater_1444_Ag_S-0.65um_54_12 | reverse complement strand
GGAAAAGAAATCAAAGCTCAATTATCGCTAGCAGCGGATCCGAGCTGGCCTAGGGCACGCGCCACGAACTGACGAACCATCTTTCTGCGATACGAGCTGGTCAAATCGGTGTTATCCAGTGGTTTGGCAATCTTGACTGCCGTCATGGCTACTTTGGCAATGAGTTCGTCCGCTAGTGGACGATTTAGCAAAAGGTCAGCGGCTTCCCGGGCTTCCCGGGGACAAGAACCTACCGCACCTAGCACGATTTTCCCGGCTTTCACGATGTTGTCCTCCAGCTTGAGCGCCACTGCTACGCCCAGCACCGGAAAGTCAAAGGAATCGCGTCTGCGCAGTTTCAAGTAGGTGGAACGCCAGCCCGCCGCCGGTGGCAGGCAAATGGCAGTCAGAATCTCGGTTGGTGCTTTGGCCAGATGCGAGATACCGTCATCTTGGTAGAGTTCGGCCAGCGGAATCTGTCTGGCGCCGTCCGGCCCTACCAGACGTACTTTTGCCCCCAGACTCCAGAGCGCTGGCGCGGTATCGGAAGAACAGACTGCCCAGCAACGAGCGCTGCCTGGCGCCACCTGGCAAGTATTGCCGGCTCCTTTCAAGCAAAACCCTATAGCCCGTCGCCAGTCATGTGATTGGTTGTAGTAACGGCAACGGGTAGCTAGACAGAGGTTGCCACCAATCGTCCCCATGTGGCGTAACTGGGGCGTGGCGACCAAACTGGCCGCCATGGCCAGGGCCGGGGCGGCCGCTTTTAATGCTGGCTGCGGCGCCACTGCTTGCAGTTTAGTAGCTGAACCTATGGTGAGTCCAGTTGCGGCATCACCGGTAATACCGGACAGTTCCGCGATACCGCTGAGCCCTATCAATACCTGCGGTTCGACCTGGCGCCGCTTCATGTTGGGGTACAGATCAGTTCCGCCAGCCACCAAGCTGGCGGTATCCCCGTATTCGGCCAGCAAGGAGATTGCCTCGCCCAGCGAGTCAGGTCTCAGATAATTGAAGGGGGGTAGGCGTAGCATGATCAGCAGTTTTCCTTTTTACAGCGGGATCCGCCGGCTGGCCAAAGGCCGAAGGGACCTCGAGAGGCTCCGGAAAGGTGAAGTCCGGCAAACGTTCTGGTCCCACCCGGGGAGTTCGGCCTTGCGCTTTGCGCTCCAAGGCTTTCAGTACTTTTTCTGGCGTGATGGGCACTTCGTCTATCCGCACGCCCAACGCGTCGTAGAGCGCATTGGCAATGGCGGGAATGACCGGCAGTAGCGGACCCTGTCCTACTTCCTTGGCGCCGAAAGGTCCCTCCGGGTCGCCAGTTTCTACCAGAATGGTGTGAATTTCCGGGATTTCCAGGGAGGTAGGACTGAGGTAGTCGAGCAGCGAGGGAGTCTGGTGGACGCCGCTCTGCTGGAAAATTTGCTCTTCTAAAAGCGCTTCACCTAATGCCATGTAAACCGAGCCTTCGACCTGTCCGGTTACTGCCAGGGGATTCAAAGGGTTACCGCCGTCATGGGCGAGCCACACTTGCTCTACCGTGATTTTCCCGGTTTCGGGATCGGCTGTCAGTTCCACCACGCAAGCCGAGAAAGAGTAACAAGGCGCGGGTCCCACGCCGGCGCCCTTGAAATTGCCGGATCTTCTGGGCGGCGTGTAGGAGCCAGCGCAGGCCAGCGTACCATGACTGGTCTCGGCTAACACTGCCGCCTCGGCAAAGCTCCGCCCCTGGTCCGGTGAATTGCGACAAAAGATGCGACCACCGCGGCAGAGCAGTTCGGTCTGCGGTACTGCCAATTCTTTGGCGACGGCTGCGAGCAGCAGCTCACGGATGCGTTCCGTCGCTTGCAGCACGGCATTACCTGCCATCAAGGTCACGCGAGAGGAATAGGAGCCAAGATCGACGGGAGTCAGGTCGGTATCGCCGGTCACCACGCTGATGTCTTTCGGGGTGAGCCCGAGTTGCTCGGCTACCAAGTAGGCCAGCATGGAATTAGATCCTTGACCGATATCGGTGGAACCGCAAAAAACCGTGACTCCACCGCCGCGATCGACCTTCACCACCGCACCCGAATGGGGAATGGCGTTCCAGTAAATAGGCAGGCCAGCACCTGTGAGGTAGGTCGAACAGGCAAAGCCAACGCCTTTGCCAAACGGGAGTTGCCGGTGTTTGGCATGCCAGTTTGACGCTGCTGTCACGCGATCGATACCAGCGCGCAAACCACAGGTGGTGACGGTCAAATGATTAGCGGTCTTGGTGTATTCTGCTACCACGATTTGCCGGCGCAGCGCGGCCGGGTCGAGCGCGAGCTGTTCGGCAATCTTGTCTAGATGGCATTCCAGGGCAAAACGCGGTTGTGGCGTGCCATGGCCACGCTTGGGGCCACAAGGTGCTTTGTTCGTGAAGACACGTACCCCCTCGAATTTGTAGTTTGGCACCTGATAGGCGACGGTCTGCAGGGCACCGGTGTAGAACAATGAAGCTACGCCATAAGAACCATAGGCTCCGCCATCCAGGTAGGAACGGAAGTGCATTCCCAGGATTTCGCCGGATTTGGTCACGCCGGATTTTACCCACAAAAGGGCCGGGTGGCGGCCACGATGGCAATAAAATACCTCTTCCCGCGTCAAGGTCAGCTTGACCGGACGTCCGGTCAGTTGAGAGAGCCGGCATACAACGATTTCGTGGCTGAAAGGATCGGTTTTGCCACCGAATCCACCACCCACCGGCATGGCGATCACCCTGATATGCGCGGGCGGCAGCTCCAGTACCTTGGCTAGCGCCCGCTGTACATAGTGGGGAGTCTGGGTAGCGGACCACAAGGTGAGTTTGCCAGCGGCGCTCCACTGGGCGATCGCCGCATGCTGCTCCAGCGCCAGATGGGTGTTTCCCTGAAAGAAAAAGAGATCTTCCCGCACCAGATCAGCTTGGTCAAAGGCTGCGGCCACCGCGCCGAATTCTAGCGCTACTACTTTGTGGATGTTAGGGCCATCGCCATATTCATGGATGCGCACGTCGGTTTCCGCTAGCGCTTCGGCTAACGACATGATGGCGAGGAGCGGCTCGTATTCCACCTTGATCAGCTCTACTGCTCGCTGGGCAGTCTGTTCGTCGCTGGCAGCCACGGCAGCGATGGGATCGCCTACCATGCGAACTTTTTCGAGGCAAAGAGTCTCTTCATCCTGGCTCACCGGCAAGATTCCGAATTTGACCTTTGGCAGATCATGGCCAGTAATCACGGCATACACGCCAGGCAATGCCTGGGCATGCGAGGTGTCGATGCGTTTGATCAGGGCGTGGGGGCGATCGCTACGCAAAAGCTTGGCATGAGCCATCCGGGGCAAGGAGAGATCATCGGCAAAGCAGGTATCGCCGGTGACTTTTCCCCAGACGTCTATTCTGGGTAACGGTTTGCCGATGATGTCACGTTCTTGGTCGTTCATGGCTTGGCATTCACCGGGAGATATCGGCCGTGTCCGTTCCGGTTTCGCACCGGTCCGGATTCGGTTGTCGGTCGTCGGCAGCGGTATTGCTATCGGTATTGGCAGCGGACACCGGGTCGTCTGCTGCTGCCGCGACAGCTTCCAGGATCTTGGTATAACCGGTGCAACGGCATAGATTGCCGGACAGACCTTCACGGATTTCCTGGCGCGTCGGTCGCGGTTTTTCGCCGAGGAGCGCGAGCGAGCTCATTAGCATTCCCGGCGTGCAATAACCGCATTGCGCGGCTCCCTGCTCGGCAAACGCTTGTTGCAGGGGATGAAGCTTGTCGCCTGAACGTAACCCTTCCACCGTCAAAATCTTGCGGCCTGCCAGCTCTACTGGCAAGACCAGGCAGGCGAGACTGGGGCGGCCATCTATCAGCACCGTGCAACTGCCGCATTCACCCAGCTCGCAACCATGCTTGGTTCCGGTTAGCCCCAGATCTTCACGCAGTACCTCCAGGAGCGTCTTGTGCACCGGGACGAACAAATCGTGTTCCTCGCCGTTTACCTGGAGGGTCAAGGTCACTTTGGTAGCCATCGGTCGATCTTTCTCGCTTGCTACGAACATTTGGTCGCGGTGAGCCTGATTATGGAACTTTCCAGCTTTCGATCATAACCATTTTGCTGATAAATTGCCGCTACCAGATCTTCGTATTGTTCCAGGATACGACTGCGCACTACTTTCAGCGAGGGAGTAAGCTCGCCGCTCTCGATAGTCAGCTCTTTGGGCACCACGGCCACCGCCCGGACACGACAGTAGCTGGCCGCCAGCTTGGCATTCTGGCGTTCGACTTCTTGCGCGAAAAGCTCGCGCAGTTCGGAGGTCGCCAGCATTTCAGCCAGTGACTCGTATCCTTTTCCCTGCTCGCTCGCCCACGAACGCAGGTTCCGGAAGTTAGGGAAAATGAGGGCAGCGATGAATTCCCGGCCGGCACCGATTATCACTGCTTGCTCGATGAATCGGCTAGTTCCCGTCAGGGTATTTTCTATCAGCAAGGAAGAAACCTTTTCGCCGTTGGTTAACTTGAATAAACCATCAACCCGACAGATGATGCGCAATCCCAGGGCAGTCACCTCTCCTAGATCACCGGTATGGAACCAGCCGTAGTCATCGAT
>JACQUT010000223.1 GCA_016267585.1 Cyanobacteria bacterium NC_groundwater_1444_Ag_S-0.65um_54_12 | reverse complement strand
GATCAAAGATGTGCGAGGGAGCCGACTTTCGGAAACCGCAGTACCTCGCATGATGCAGACTTTGCTAGATCCCCAAACCCAGATCGAGATACTGGGACGCGGACAGTTCAAAGGTCGCCCGGTAGTGCAATTAGGTCTAAAGAGCCGATTCAGCCTATCCCGTGTGACCTCGGAACAATTCACAATTGACACACAATATTTCTTGCCGGTCATTCGTGAGATGTATGAAGGCAAAATACTCACTTATCGTATTCAACTGGAAGATATCAAGCTCAACGTACGCGAACCCAGTGCTTTCGAGTTGGATGGCGGATCCTGATCAGAGGCTTTTTTGTAACTTTGCAATACTATAAATTATTCTTCAAGAAGCGCATAGAAGCGTGATCTGTGGGTATAAGGGCGTTAGCGGGAGGATTGAAACAGCCTGGTAACAACGTGGGAATTACTGGTGGATGGTGCCAAGGCATACGGTCCGATCCTTTCTGTAGATCAGGTCAGTGCTTTCCAGTGCTACTACCAGGTTCTGGTGGCAGGCAATGTCAAGCAAAACTTGACCCGGATCACGGGAGAGCGCGAGGTGGTGTTAAAGCATTTCCTTGACTCTCTTAGCTATCTGGTCGGTATTCCCGTCGCATGGCAACGGCAAAAAATATGCCTGCTAGACGTGGGTTCGGGTGCAGGATTTCCGGGTATTCCGCTGTTAATAGCATGTCAAAACTGGGTAGGAGTGCTGCTGGAGGCAACGCGGAAAAAGGTCGAGTTTTTGGAACAAACTGTTGAAGCACTAAGCTTATCAGATCGAGTGGTAGTTCGGTGGGGGCGTGCCGAAACAGCCCCAATTTCCGAGCATGGCCTTTACGATCTGGTAACGGCACGCGCAGTGACCGGGATTCGTACTCTGGTCGGGTGGGCACTTCCGTTGGTACGAGTCGGTGGCTTGCTAGTGCTGTCACAGGGCCCCAAGAATGTTCAAGACATTGCTAGCTCAACAACGGCAGTCCACCGGGCGGGTGGGAAGATATTGCGATTGATTCCGGTTGAGCTGCCAGAAAAGGCAGGCAAGCGATTCTTGGTAGTGATCGAGAGGCAGGCGAAGTCAATGGTAAACCTATCAACTTCCTGATAAGAATCAATCTATGAGGGTACAAGGGGTTGGGTAACGTAGCTACCCGCATCGGGTGAGCGACAGATACGATGAGGTTGGCAATGAAGAACTTTTCGGTGGTTCAAGAACACTTCCGGAAATTGCGGTGCGCTCATTGCAATGAGGCATTTACTCCGGATGGCGTCAAGCTCCTCCGTGAAGAAAAGGATTATTGGGTTGTTAAAGTGCATTGTACGGCTTGTAATCAGCCTGCGGGGGTCGCAATCGTGGGGGTCGAGTATGAGAGCAACGAGTCAACCGGGGCCAGAGCCGAGTATGGGGATTTGCCTACTCTGACACCCAATTGCCATACTCGTGCTCGTAATGTTTTTTCATCGCGTCGCGAAGAAGAGAAATTCGCCGAGTTTCCTCCCATCACGGAAGACGATGTGCTTGATGCTCATCGTTTCATCAACTCGCTTGGTGGGAACTGGATGGATCACCTTCCAAAAAAAGGACGCTAACTGGCAGAATACTGTAGCGTCAACCAGTCATTGCGGTGCGCGCTGTTAGCAATCAGGCGTTAACTGTCTCTAGTGGAACGCGAAGGCCGCGGTAGCGAGCGAGCAGTGCAGACTTCTGGTAAGCTCCAGGAGCGCGAAGCTGCTACTCTCCCGAAATTGCCACGAAGTTTCTTGCCAATAGCTGGCTCATTGGCCACCAGATGCTGGTAATCGCCAAAATCAAAGCGCAGAAGTTTGCAATCATCTACCGCTATTACGGTTGCAGAACGAGTAGTCTGCCGGTAGACCAGTGCCATTTCGCCAATTACTTGCCCCGAACCCAACCTGGCTAATGGGAAAACTTTTTGTTCTTTGGCAATTTGCACCTCGACTTGCCCTTTGCTGATCAGGAAGAAACTATCTGCAGGATCGCCGGCCTGCATGAGCATTTCCCCTCGCTTGAGCAATAGGACTTGGGCAATTGCCTCGATTCGGCTGAACTCTTCTTCGTTCAGGTTAGCAAAGATCTGCGCCCGTCTTATGATATCCCGGTTAGTCGATCCCGACGACGCGCCAACTCTGGCGTCAGGCTTTATTGGGGATTTGGCGCTTGGTGCGCTGCCAGGATTCCCAGCTGGTGTGCTGGCAACCCGAGCATTGCTGGCTTGCTGGGGTAAAGTGGTCCAGATCCGGGATGCCACGATCTTCCCCAGGTTGGAATGAAATTTCTTTGCCAAGCCAGGTTGACGTTGGCCCAGTTCTTTATAAGCAGTATAGTCAAAACGCAGCAGTTCGCTGGCGGTGGCAGAAAAGACATCGGCCTGCCGAATAGGTTGGCTATAGATGAGCCCCATTTCACCTACTAGCTGACCTGGCCCGAGCTGAGCTAGCGGCGAAGCTTTGCCTTTGGCTTCGATCGTTACAGTGAGTTTGCCTGAAACTATCAGAAAGAAAGCATCTGCTTGATCGCCGGCACGAATCACACGCTCGCCAGCTTTTACGCTTATTTGCTGAGCCATCGCCAGAAAAGTTTCGATTTCCGCATCGCTGAAATTTTGCCAAGCTGGCTCTTTTTTGAGCCATTCATAGCGAAAAGTCATCACTCTCCTTCGGGTATTTATTTCGCAATTAGCAAGGGCTGTGAGGTGCAGCACGGTACGACAAATGTGTTGCCTCTTACGATCAAGCCAGAAACAATGGGACTCTCAGTGTACCATATGGCCTACTTAGGGATACTGGCCACCGCATCGCCACTACCAGTAGCTCCGGCAACTGCTAGCATTTTACAATCCAATAGCATACGTTCTGTCGTGTCGCAAATCGTCTGGCGCGAGGGGAAGCTAGAGATAACCGCCAATGGTCCATTGCGATTCAGACAAGCAGCATTTCATGCCCCCGAACGCTATGTCGTGGACTTGTTGGATGCCGAAATTTCGACACAACTACCAAATGTTATGACTTTGCCAGTGAATGATGGGTCAGTCCAGCAAGTGCGCGTGGCATTCCATCCGGAAACGGTAAGTTTACGGATTGTTTTGGATCTGGCTCAAGCAACAGTCTGTCAAATCGAGCAACTATCAGCCGGCCAGCAATTGTCTATCAAAGCCAGACATTCCATCATCAGCCAGTTGATCGGGCCACCAGTTCCCGACTTGATTGGACCACCAGTGCTTGAATTGATCGGGCCACCAGCTCCTGAATTGATCGGACCGCCAGTGCTTGACTTGATTGGGCCACCAGCTCCTGAATTGATCGGACCGCCCGCTACGCCATCGCAACCCTGGCCAGATCATCTTCAGGTAGTAGAGCGCTTGCAGCTGCGACATACCAATAAGGAGACACTGCTAGAGATCCAAGCAGCAGCGCCACTGTTAGTTTGGTTACAGCAAGATCTTACTGCTGCACGTTTGACCATAAGAGTTCCCCATGCTGCATTGCTATGCCAGCCGCCCTTGCCCGGTGGGGCAGTACGCCGTTTTACGCTGCGACGTGAGCCAGAAGTCTGGGCTCTTACTTTGGATCTGGCAGAAAAACTTTACGTCTTCAGTACGGAATCGCAAGAGGCAGGACGCCTACTACGCTTACGGATTAGCCCTCAGACCATTTCTGCTTCCGATAGGCCATTAGTAATAGTAGACGCTGGTCACGGCGGATACGATCCGGGTGCCATAGGAATAGGTGGGCGACAGGAAAGTCAATTGGTGCTGCAAGTAGCCGAACGCTTGCGATTGGCTCTTGCGGAAAAAGGGATAGCAGCAGTACTGACTCGCACCATAGATGCCGAAATTTCGCTGGCCGAACGCCTTGCTTTGATCGGACGCTTACCTACCTTGGCGCTTATCAGCTTGCACTGTAACTCCAGTCCTTTTCCGGAGGTGAGTGGTATAGAGACCTACTTTCGCCAGCCTAATAGCCAGCTATTGGCAAAAACTATCTTGGGACGGCTAGTACAGGCAAGCGGAAGTTCAGATCGTGGCGTTCGCCAGGGGCAATTATTCGTCTTACAACACGAGGAAGTCCCTTCGTCGTTGGTAGAGTTAGGATTCCTCTCTAATGCCAAAGAAGAAGCGCGCTTGGCGGATCCGGATTATCAGGTGCTCCTGGCCAGGGCGATCGCCAATGGCATTCTGGACTTCTTGGACCAGCAACCTCTTGGCAAAACGCTGGGTTCGCGCAACAGGAGCCTCCCGAGGAAATCATAAGATCCGTTTATAGTCAGGTAATAGACCAATGAGCGCTAAAAAAGCAGCGAACTCGTAAGAGTAAAATAGCTGCCTTTAGCATTACCCAAGATGCCAAACATCGTGCCGGAAGCAATATCCAAACGGAACGCCGAGATGTCGAGACCGATTCCTACCGCGGCCAGTGGTCTGTTACCGCCAAGCGTGGTGCCTATCCGCAGCGGCAAAAAAGCGCCCAATGGTCTAGCTTCCATTCCCAGCCGCAGTTCCGGATTGAGTGAAATACCATATCCGGTACCGAAGCCCTGTTGCAGATCGGCAGTCAGGGTAATGGGCATGGCAGGAGTATTCCAAAAACCGGGCTCCTTGCTAATGGGCGGGAACCCCAATGCACCAGACCAGGCAAAGCCAAGCCGACCAAAAGGCGGGTAACCACCATCGATATTGCTCTTCCCATCTTGGGGACCGTTTATTTCTTTTTTCGCCTGGTTAAAGTCTGGAAGTTTAGCGGGGCCATTTAGACCAAAGCCACCGCCAAATGGTTCGATATAAGTCGTGAATATGCGATCCTTGACCTTGTGCCATCTCAGGTATCCCAGGTTGCCGACGGTGATACCCCAAGTTATGTGCTCATTCCACTGGTTGGTAAAACCCAAATCTGCAGCCACCCCAGAACCCACCTGGCCTAGCTGTAGTAATTGCCCCAGGTCGAAAGTATTGCGTGTCGCACCCGGCCAGGTAGCAAGATAGCGAACATATGCATTGGAAGAAATCTTGCCATCGGCATCACTGCTCAAAAGTGAGCCAGACGCTTCAGGGATGGTAGCGTAAGCTAGTCCTTGCAAATAGCGAACAGTTACACCAACTGCTGATTGCCGACCAAAAGGCAACGGGATGGGTATAGCATGCGAGATTCCCACCGAAGCCAGGGAAGTAATTTTGCCACCAGCGAGCGTTTCTAATGGCAATTGTTTGACGCTGGTGTTCCCTGAAAGTAGTAACTCGAGCAGCCCACGTGGCAACCCTATCCCCTGCACATCGGCATCGGCCTGAAAATGAATAGAAGTTCGCAAAAGCGGAATAGCCAAGGCGGCACGCAGTCCGCCATCCAGAGCTAGTTGCCAGCTGCCTTCGGTCAAGCCAGACAACAAGACTTTTACATTGGCTTCGGACAAGCTACGGGGATTGCCATGAGCATCCGGCAGAAGATTCAAGATGCTGTCGTAAGATAGAAAGTTATTACCTACGCCCAGGTGCAGGCTAGGCGCGGTGAACAACAGGATCTTGGCTTTAGAGCGACTAAGGCCCAATAGCGCTGGATTCCAAGCTGCCATGTCCGCTTCATCAGCCAGAGCAGAATAAGCATTACCCAAACTCAGCGCACGAGCGTCGGTTGCGCCAGCGACAGCAGGGACCGGCCAGCTCCCTATCATGAATAGCGCCGCTATAAGTCTCTTCGGCAATTCGCTGTCTCCCTATTTTTTCCCGGTATCGAGCAGAGTGCCAGACATGATAGCCCTGGCACGCACCATGGCCCGAATGCGTAAAGCGTCACTGAGCAGAAGACGTGCCGCTTTGCCACCAGTACCAGGCGAGGTTACACGAAAACCTATCGTCTTCAAATCTGGTAACAACAGGCTTTCCTCTTGATTCAACGCTATTTGTGAAGTTGTCGTGGGCCCAGCACCCAGGGACAGCTTCTTGGTCAACGCTGCAGCGTCACTGTAAGGATCCGGCAATTTGCTCAACAAAATCGTCAGATCAAGTGGCAGATGCCAGCCATTGTCGACTCTGATATCGAGCCAGATGCCACGTAAATATTTACGCAATTGCTCTTGAGTACTCTTGTCAAAATTAAGTGGACTGGGCGGTTTGACATCGAAGGGCGGGCGAGCTTGCCCGAGGCCGAAAGGCTCTACCAGTAGCGCCAAGGGAATGGCTATCTCTACCTGGCCAGCCAACTGATCACGGTTCGTGATACGGTTACCAGTTACGCTGGCTTGACCGCCCATCCGCAGCTTGGTAACTCCGGCTTTGAGTAGATCCAGAATATTGGAATTGCGCTCGTTAATCTCGATGGCGGTGGAAGCGGTGGCCTCGATCGTATCACTGCCATTAAATGTACCCTTGAATACTTCTTTGGGCGGCGCTACCCCGGGCTGATACAAATCCAGCGACATGGTAGATCCGTTAGCCAAAAATCCGCTGATGTCCGGCTTGAACTCACCGTTGATCTGGCTTTGGTTGTAAATAACGAATTTAACGGAGATCTGCGAAGGATTTATCCCCGTGCTTGCCAGCTCGGTAGGAAGCTGAATCGGAACTTCGCTCACCGGTAGATCTTGTTGCCGCTCGAAGTACCCCTCTACCCTGCGAAAAGTCATAGGGGAAAGCGTGACGTTTCCGGAAAGCTGATCGGTCCGCTGTACAGCAACAAAATTATGACTGCCGCTCGCAGGCAGGCCATGGGAACGATCATTATCAGTATCCAGAGTTTCAGGCTCCACGACTGCCGTGATATTGCCGCTGGCATCCGGAGTGATCAGTGCACCAGCAAGATCAAAACTGGTGGTCGCGGAAGAATTAGCATTGATTTCTACTTTCAGTGAACCATCGCTAGCGGCACCGCTGATTTGACTGATGCCGCTCAAGCGAATGGTCAAATTGCCATCCGCGCCAAAACCGTTATTGGTAGAAATCTGCAGCGAACCAGAAGCTACTTCCACCAGATCCAGCCGTTTGACACCCGAGTCGGCTGGCAATCGGCTACTGATATTGAAGCTCTGTTGCTTGGGTGCCAGACTGGCCTCGTAATCGGTACCGGGTGTCTTACCCTGGCGACGCGGCAGGTGTACTTCGGCGGCGCTGGCGTCCATCACCAATGAAGATGGCCCTACTTGCATCTTGTCATTTTCCGGATCGATGCTGTCCAAAGAAGTATCGGCCGGTATCGAACCTGAAGTGGAAGCGATGATCGTCAACGGGCTAACGACCGTCTTGCCATCCAGCACCAGGGCTATTTCCCCGGAACTCCTGGCAGTCACCTCGCGTGAACCACTGGCCACGATCTGCCCGGTGCCGTCTTTTAGCTGGATTTCCACGGTCAATTGTCCAGCCGTTTGGTTATTGAGGGGAACAGTCAGCCTGCCAGTGCTAAGTGTTGCACTTCGCACTTCTTCCAAACTTTGCTGCGAGGAGACCTGAGTTGCCATGCTGGCAGAAGCTGGTAGTTTGAGTATAGAAGTATCTATGCTTAACTCTTTGGCTTTAGATTTGGCTTGCGTAATGGTCATGGAGCCGATGGGCAGTGGAAAGTTGAACGGCAATGCTGCCGCCGGAGTATCCGCAAAGCGTATGGTGGTTGCCGGAATAGTACGATTGGTCATCGGAATGCCTATGGACATCGGATCTATGGGTGTGGTAACTGCGGTATCCACGCGTAGTCGCTCACCCAGTTCGATAGCTGGTATAGCGGTAGCAGGTGGCGTGATGGTACCTGCCCCCACAGCATCATAATTGAGGAGCCCCTTCATGGGACCCTCGCGCAAGCTTTTTTGGATGCGCTCATCGCCAAATGTCATACTGATATCGGCGAGATCGATGGTAAAGTCTAACGGCCAGCTTGGTAACAACCGTTTGGTATCAGTGACGGATTGTACTTTTTTGACTATATCGAGTATCTGGGTTACTCCACAGCCGCCCATGAAAATAACCAAACTCAAAGACAGTATGGTAATGATATTACGGTAAACAGCTACAAGATGCTTGTGCAAGATGAATTTCCCATACTTGAACGATTACTTGGTGGCTGCTGTAAAGATACCCATTGCATCGGCAGCTAACACCCGAATGTCGGTATCAGTCGATTTTGCTATCTCTGCGACGGTACGATTGTCGAGGAAGAGCTGGCTTCCTGCACGCAAGCAAACATCTGGCAACCAAACCAAACCACTGATAGATTCCTGTCTCAAACCAGCCTCGATATCACTCCCTACCAGCAGGCCGGTCACAGTGATATGTTCGCCCCAATACCGACTGGGCAATGGCAAGAGGCGAACCTGAAAATTAGCTATCTGATTTAGTCGTTGTACTACAGGCCTTAGCAACTGCACGGCCGCGCGGCCCGTCAAGATCGTGACCTTGTGTAGATCATGAACGCTAGCGGGAAGTTTCCGGGCTAGCCGTTGCCACTGGTGCAAGAACAAGCGTGCACAACCGATGCCATCGGCCAGATTGGGAAATCCTCTGTAGTGCGATACCCCAGGAAATGGCAGGCCGGCCGTAATGTAAAATTCATCGGCCAATTGTATCAGCGGATCTCCGTATTCGCGTTGATAACGGCGCTGCTGGCATTTCAATTGCCGAATGACTTGTCGGCACCATTGCGGGGTAGGCAGCCGCAGTTCAGCCAAGTCGCTAGACTCGCGAAAATGGGTGGCTCCAAAAGGCACTACACAAATGCTCAGCAGGCGCTCTCGCCAACGTTGAACTAGCTCTGTCACGGTACGATCTAGCTCCGGCCCATCATTGCGCTCTGGTATCAGAACGATCTGGGCATGAAAAGCTATTTGCAAAGCACAGAGCCGATCGAGTTGCTCAGGCAAACGCGCAGCCAGCGGCTGCCGCAACATGGCACTGCGCAAATCCCGGTTAGTAGTGTGAATCGAGATATAGAGCGGCGAGAGGCGCAAGGCGGCTATGCGCTGCCAATCCTGCTCTTTGAGGTTAGTCAGAGTGATGAAGTTTCCTTGCAAAAAGGATAAGCGATAATCATCATCTTGCAAGTAAAGGGAATCTCTCAAGCCTGGTGGCATTTGGTGAACAAAACAAAATTCGCAACGATTGGCACAAGGCCTGATTCGATCGAAAACGGCACTAGCGAAGTCGAGCCCTAGATCTTCGTCAGAATCCTTGTCAATGCGAACTTGCTGTAGTCCGGCGCCACGCAAAAATTCCAGCTCTACTACTGGCTCAGCTATGGCATAGCGATAATCAATAAGATCCTGCAAGGGTTGCCCATTTATCTTGATCAGGCAATCCCCTACTTCTAAACCTGCCGCTGCTGCCAATGATCCTGGCGCAACAGCCGCAACCAGGCCACCTCTTAATGAGCGCTTATTCTTCAGCGGTTTCTAGCGCATCCACATCTTCAGCGGTTTCGGCTCGGTTTACTTCCCGCAGCGAAAGAGATATGCGTTTTTCATCAGGGCGGAACCTTTTGATAATAGCCTGAATATCTTGCCCTACCTCGACAATATCTTCCGGCTTGGCATTATGTTCAGCCATCTCCGCCGTAGGCAAGAGAGCCTCCACACCGGGCTCGATCTCGACAAAAGCGCCAAAATTAGCCAGCTTGGTAATCTTCCCTGGAATCACCATGCCTTCATGATAGCGCTGCGCCAGGGTGGCCCAGGGATCTTCTTGCAGTTGCTTGAGCGATAGCGAGATCTTGTGAGCCTCGCGATCTACCTTGAGCACCTTGAGCGTCAGCTCGTCACCAATACCCAGAACATTACTGGGGTGCTGAATCCGTTGCCAGGAAATCTCTGATATCGGCAGCAGTCCATCTATTCCACCCAGATCAATGAAAGCACCAAAATCAGCAATTCGCACAACTTTACCAGTAACCGACTGACCGATCTCGAGGTTCTGAAGAATTTCTGCCCGAATTTTACCTTTCTCTGCTGCGACCGCTTGCCGATGTGACAGGATAAGCTTATTTCGACGCTGGTCGACCTCGATTATTTTTAGCGGCAACTCACTGCCTACCAGATCCTCATGCGACCCCTTGGTCCGGAGCTGACTAGCTGGCACAAAACCACGCAACCTATAAGCATCTACAATGATGCCACCCTTTACTACACCAGTCACTTTGGCATGGATCACTGTCTCTTCTTCAAAGTCCTTGGTGGCCTGCACCCAGCCGCGAGCCTGATCGACGCGCCGTTTAGATAACGTCAACTGACCATCTTCATCCTCTTCGCGCAGAACATAGAGCTCTATTTCTTCACCCTCTTTTATGAATTCACGCGGGTTGGAGATCGGCATATTAGACAATTCCTTGATGGGTATGACCCCTTCGGACTTCCCACCTACATCTACCAAGATCTCGTCTGGCGAGACGCGAACTATCCGCCCCTTTACAATGTCACCAGGTTGCAAATCCACGAATGTGGAATCGTAATCAATGACCTCTTCACCACCGGCGACTGGATTTTGCTCAAGTGCTTTCATAATAGGGGAGATCGAATCCTTCTCTTTAATTAGATTCTGACCTATTAAAGCCAGTTTTTAATCTTACCATGGCGACAATTCGACCGCTAGCATGAATCAATCCTTCAATCCTTTTCATTCTTCTAAAAAGGCAATGATTGCATTACGAACCTTCTGGACTGCAAAATCAGGTGTCGAGAGACCCGATGCAATTCCTACCCGTTTGGCATTTCTGAACCAGCTTGCCTGAAGTTCCTCCCAGGTTTCTACTCGATGAGTGGGAGTCAAAAGTAGGCAAGCATCTGCAATCTGACGAGTATTCGCGCTATCATGTCCGCCCACTACCACCATCATATCAACTTGCCGTGCTATCGCTGCGGCAGTTGCCAATCGCCTCTGGGTCGCAGGGCAAAGGGTATGAAAAATCCGCAGATCCATGACCCTAATGGCAAGTTCGCCTATGATAGCCATGGCCAGTGTTGGTGGGAAAGTGCTTTGTATCAGCACTCCTAACCGCGCAAATTTTACTGGCAGCAAGCGCTCCACTGCTTCTAATGACTGTAAGATCAACACATTGCCATAATCGCCCGCGGCCATCGCCCTTACTTCAGGATGCTCAGGATGTCCAATAATTCCCAAGGGGTAGCCAGCAGTGCGCAACATTTCGGCACGCTGATGGGTACGCGTTACCAGGGGGCAGGTGGCATCTATGGTTTTCCAGCCAGCTGCTTGAATTTTGGCAAGTTCGGAAGGGGAAATGCCATGCGTGCGTATGATCAGCACACCAGGATCGCAATTTTGCCAATCAGCTAGACAATGAATCCCCTGTTGTTCCAGCGCCGCTACCTGTTGGCTATTATGTACAAGGTGACCGTATACCGCAACTGCCCTATCTGTCGATTGCGCGGCATTTTCTGCTAGCAACACCGCGCGTTTTACGCCGTAACAGAAACCGGTGGCATCAGTATCAATTATTGGCTTGGAAATATTC
>JACQUT010000224.1 GCA_016267585.1 Cyanobacteria bacterium NC_groundwater_1444_Ag_S-0.65um_54_12 | reverse complement strand
CTCCACTTCTATGACCTGACGCTTATTGATGGCCTCATCGCGCTGTTTACTGGCTTGTTCCATTACCCCTTTGGCATCCGTCAGTTCCTTGAGCAGTTTCTCGCTGTAACGCAAACTATCTTCCAGATCGCGTTTGAGCTGTGAAATAGGCTGAGCCTTGGCCGATATCTCTTCTTGCAATTTCTTGGCGGACAGTGAAGTATCTGCCAAGCGTGCCAGCAGTTGCTCTTTCTCGCGCCGCCAACTTTCTTCTGCCTTGGCCAAATCAGCTTCACGTTTGTCCTTGGCAGCATCCAGTAGCTTTTTGATCTTTGCTAACTCGGCACGCTCTTTACTCAATTGCTTTTCAAATTCCGCTTTTTCCGCTTGGAGGCTATCAAACGCTGCCTGCGAGACTCCGGCGGACTCGCTGCTTGTCTCATCGACTGAACTCTCCGGCTCGGCTTCAGGAATTACCACCAGGGATTTCTCCGGAAATTCATAAGGCCCGAGATAGGTATAAATCTCGACTTTTTGACTGTCAGCTTCTTCTAACCAGGACTTGAGTAGTTTCTTCAGAGCGTTGCTAGCCTTGGTATCAGATGGAAAGGTTTTTGCACGCTTACCTTTGGTATCTTCATCGCAGGCTAACTCGTCAAAGTTGGGAATGTTTGGCAGATTGGCTTTTTGCAGCCAGGCATGAAACAGCTTCTGTCTCAAGGCGAAATCAACTTTCATGGCTTCGCGCAACCAAGCATCTATCAGCGTTTCCTTGGCGGTCTGATGTCCGACTTTGCGTTCCTGCAAAAAGCGCACTCGTGCCTTCTCGTCTTCGGCAATAATCTGGCGCTTCGCTTTGAGATCTAGCTCCGCCAACAGGGCAGCAGTGGCCCGTGCAAAAGTTTCAGTACTCAAGATGGAGTTCCTTTCGGCAGAATGGGATAAAGAAATTGGCAAGGATCTGGATTTCTTGCTGCATAAGTAGCCAATCCTGCCGAGCTATTGTCTCTTGCGCACGCTTGCGCTTACCCGTGTCGCGCAATCCCAGTACCAGCGCTTGCTCATAATCTCTGACGGAGAGATCAAGTAAGCCCTTGTTGCGATATAGCTCCGCACGTAGCCAGTAAACTTCCGGATTGTGCGGATCTTTTTCCATGCGCTCAATTACTTTCTTCATCTCCAGGTCACGCTCTTGGTTGAAGAAGTCGAGAGTGCCGAACTCATGGTCAGCTGCAATGGATGGCAAACTGCCATGCAAAGTCACAAATGGCATTGCCGAAAGGTCTTCCCGCACTCTTATTTCCATACCTTCACGGCGCTCCATCCGGCCTTCGCAACTAAATTCTTCACGGGCCAAGGTTCGACCATCGGGATCTTTCACAACTAAACGAACCGGATCGCCCTGCGGCCCCTCATAAGCCATCGAAAAGCGAACTGCATTGTCTGCTATGTATTCTGCCACCCGCTCGAACTGGAAGACCCGAGGCGTCCAGGTAACAGTCAAGGTAGCGAGCTTACGATCGCCCACCAACGGAACGATTTTACTAGCTCGCCCCGAAACCCGCGCAATTAGATCGGCCAACTCACAAAAGGCGTATCCTTCGTAGAATTCAAGCTGCTTGACGATCTGGTCATTGATCATGATGGCACCATTACGAGCCTGACTAGAAAAAATCACTAGACCGTACTTGGCCATGTCGTCTCGGCTAATTGCCGTCTTTTTGATAAATTGCGAACTATAGTCTTCGACAGCGGGAGTATCTTCGTAAAGGCGCCAGCCACAAACTGGCGGCTCGAAGGTTGCCATGATGGAGAGGCGAGGTCTATCTAAGGGGACTTGCTGGGTAACTTCTGGCGGTACGAATTCGCCTATCCCTAGCTGCTGGTTTGGCACCTGCACGCTGCCAAAAATGACGCGCCGCCGATTGGTGTCATCCTGGAAGCAACGGACCTTGGAAACTAGCAAGAAACTGGCTTCCTCTCCCTCCACATAGGGCACCATAGGCAAATCCGTGACATCGAGCGGCGGCAGTACCGTAAAAATGAACTCGCTGAAGGTAAAGTTATGCTGTCGCAATGCCAAGCGGTAATGCCCCGACGCGGTATCGCCTAAACCAAAGCCCCGACGTAACTGAGCGCCAGTAAAGGAAGCATTGCCAGCTCGCAGACCAGCTAACCGGCTAGTAGCCTCTACCGAACGCTCGGCAACCAAGATGTCGTTGGCATACAGAGCGAGCTGAATTTTGCGATCCTCGCCTGCGGAAAGCGCTGGCTTGATGTCAAGACTGATATCGTCCCAGCTCCGGAACATGCACTCCAGACCGACTGGCAAGCGCAAAAAGGGATCACGGGTGGCTTTGCTGGAAAACTCTAGCTGCCGATCGCAAGGCTGCTCGAAATTCCAGGTCAGGCCCTCCCCCATAGTTAAACAGAAAGGTTCTTCGGGTGAGCGCCACTGCAACTTCCAGATGGCATAGGCACCATGGGTTCCAACCAGAGCGGCATGGTATGCCGTCGTCGTCAACTGCTCTGCCAGGAGCGGTTCGGAAGAATATAAAAACATCACTCGTTCGCCAAATGGCCGCATTTGTTCCGAAGGCGGGATAATGGCAGAGTAGCGATCGCCAAACAACATGAAGCGTGGCAACATCATACGACATACCACTTCTGCCCCCGCTACCAGCAAATGCTCACCAGTGCGT
>JACQUT010000229.1 GCA_016267585.1 Cyanobacteria bacterium NC_groundwater_1444_Ag_S-0.65um_54_12 | reverse complement strand
CCCCAGTGTGACCATACCAATACGCATAGCAATCTACCAGGTTCTTTGACATTATTACTAGCGGACTCCGCCTGCCAACAGGATATCACCAGGTGGTTGCGCTAGACTAGGCTGGAGGGAATACTGTACAGCTTGAATGTCGAAGGGTTTTTCCAAACCGCGCAACCTGGCAAAAACCACCTTACTAGAGCCGACATTTCCGATCCATAGCTCTCCGCCATCATTACTGATCGCTAGCGGCTTAGGCTGGCTCCCGCCGCTATCCCAAGGTGTCGCTAACGGTGACGGTCCTGGCAAGATTTGTATATAGACATTCTTATTGGGTACCGTGGCATAAATGACCCCTTCTGGCGAAATGACCGCGCCATAGGTTCCAGCTCCTACACCCGCTTGTAAGGATTTGGGTGTTCCGGAGGCGAGATCCACGACATGCAGCCCGTTAGTTTTGCCAAGATCAGTCACTACCAGGTTACTCCCCTGGCGATCTACCACGGCTCGGAAAGGCTGCACTGCGCCTATGAGGGCATAGGCATTGACCTCTGATAGTTCCTTTTCGCTATAAGTCAATACACTGACCATTCCGATGCTGGCGCTGCTGTTTGCTCCCGGCTGCATTACCAGTGAATCGGACACGACGTAGATTTCTTTCTTGGTGGGATGGATGGCTATGCCGCTCGGGCGAAAACCGTTACCTACTCGCTGTGCATTGCGATAACTATAGATAGCGTCCGCGTTGCGCGTCCCGATACGGATGCGGGTGACCGTCTGTTCGCTGGGGCTTGTCACGAACAGATATTGACCGTTCGCCGTGATAGCCAGATCACTCGGCTGCTGGCCAGCCGTCACATCAGCTTCATTATTCCGACTACGACGGTTCACGAATGACACGGTTCCGCCAGTCTGATCTAGCACATAGAGACGATCTTTCAGCTCGGCGCTTTGCACGTTAGGTGGGCTAGCAACCATGCGAACCGGTCCGGTACCGACCTTGATAGGCTCACCTACCGGAGTCTTGGTCACGGTATCCACCACTACTACGGTATTTGAATTGAACTGAGTAAGGTAGGCCAAGAGGGTTGAGCTCTGTCTCAAATCAACTCCGGCTCCCCGGCAACTTGCCAGATTCAATAACAGGAAGCCGGCAATAATTCCACGTAACCGAAGCATTGAACCTCCAGATAACGAGCGCTGCCTCATGCAATCCCTTTGTCAGTATAATAGATTCTCTGTAGTAACACGCGGTGATAGGATACACGCACGAATCTCGTGCCCTCGAACAGTGAACGCCAAAGCCAATATAGCAGCTGTAGTAGTAAGCTACGAAGCATTGCCTTTTCTTACGGCTTGCTTGCATTCATTAGAGCAAGTGGCGGAGATCAGCGATATAGTGGTCGTCGATAATGCCTCGAGCGACGGTACCGCTGACTGGTTACGCACTTGCCCCGCGAATATCCGGGTCATTGCCAACGAAAGAAATCTCGGATTTGCCGCAGCGGTAAATCAAGGCTGCCAGGCCACGACAGCTCCGTATCTATTGCTTTTGAATTGCGATGTAGAAGTGCCGGTGGGAGCAATTGCCCCGCTCCTGGCATTTTTGCTAAGTCAAGATCGAGCAGCGGCTGCCTGCGCCCGGTTGCTCACCCCAGCCGGTCACGAACAACTGAGAGTCAGGAATCAGCGCCGGCCGATCGCTTTGCGCTGGGCTCCAGCGGCTGCTTTGTTATTGCGACGCCAGGCGCTCGAACAAGTCGGATGGTTCGATCCGCTTTTTTTCTTCTACAACGAGGATATCGATTTGGGAATCCGGCTGCGGCGCGCTGGCTGGCAAATTTATTTGGTGCCAAACTCCTGGGTGATCCATCACGAGGGGAAAAGCACGGATCGCATACGGCACGAGACTATAGTACATGGCTATCGCGGTGGTCTGTACTTGATCAAGAAGCATTATGCTTGGGCCTTGCCACTAGCGCGCATGGGGATTCACTTGGAGGTACACTTGAGGGCGCTAGTTTATCGTTTTTTGCCGCGGCGCACCGCCAAGCAGCAGGCTTTCTTGGCTGCTTTTCCGGCACTTTGCCGGGAGCTCTGAACGGTGATTCGACTTTGGCAGTACTAGATTCGCCAAACGACTGTCTTGCAAATTCAGCCAACCGATAGCCGCGCGTCAGCTAGTTGCTAGTTGCTGAGGTAGTAGCTTGACTGACGCTTCCTGCGGCAAATGCCTCGAGTGGTGCGATCAGGTGGTTGGCGATCAAGACTCCGGTCCCGATATATTGGAGCGGTTCTTGCTTGGTCCAGGCGGCATAACCGATGGTTGCTAATGCCAGTGCTTCTATACCGAGAAAAGTAGCACCCTTGAGACGATCGCCACAGAACAGCTGACCTGATCCAGGTAATGCCAAAGACATGCCGGCTGCCAGCAAAGGTGATGGCGTATCGGATCGCGGAGGCAGACTAAAGCTCGCCAGCGGCGACAAATGATTGCTGGTCTCCTCCCGATGAATAGCAGCGGCGGTTGCCGGTCCAGTGGAATCAGGCTTTACTGGCAACGGAACCGGGGAAAATGCGGGGCGCGCTAGAAGGATCTGTGCCGGTATTGCAGCTTGCAACACGCGTGATTGCTGCCTGGGGATCACTGGTCGATTTATGATCTGGCGCACGCTGCGTCGTCGGTAGCTAGCATGTCTAGCTTGCTGCGCCAGCGAAACTACCAGAACGGTTGCCTTGTTTGTCGCATGGCGCGCGCGCCACGGACGCAGCGTCAGTAGCTGTCCCGGGTAGATCAATGCTGGATTGCGCACGACCGTTCGGTTCCACCGCCATAACAAGCGCCAGCGCTGGCCACCACCGAGTCGCCTGGCAGCGATTCGCCAAAGCGAATCGCCAGGCCTTACGCGATAATATTTGATCGACGGTAGCAAACGACCGCGCTGCAACGTTAGCCGGGGCAATTTGGGTCTTGGCTTGGTAGCAGCGATGCTCTTGCCGCCATGAAAGGGTAGGATCGACCAACTACTGCCTAGCAAGGCAGCCAGGCAACACACTACTGATACTCTGCCACAATGCTGCCTCGCCAGGACCCAAATTGCCGGTAGACGCAAAAATGGTCCTGGGCTAGATCGTGACTGTGACTGGACACCGGCAAAAGCCTCTTGCAGCAGTGGTATCTCCGCGGCCAGCAGCGCCATGTCTTTAGCTAACGCCGGGGCCAGTGGACCGCTCGCCAGGTAAGTCAGTGCTTCCAGTTCAAAAGGAAGCTCTTCGAGCCGCAGATCTACCATCTAGCAACTCGATCCATGAAGACGTAGCGAGTACAAGCCTGTCATAGTTGCTAATTAGCCAGCTGCACGCGGCGAATGACATGCTGCCCTGACATGGTG
>JACQUT010000222.1 GCA_016267585.1 Cyanobacteria bacterium NC_groundwater_1444_Ag_S-0.65um_54_12 | reverse complement strand
TTCAGGAAAGGACGCAGGTCAGAAATAGCATTTCCTTGAAAAGGTAGTTGGTATGCTTCAAAATCCCTTACTTTATTGATCAAATTCTTAGCTTTTAACCAATTAGCTAGTTTGCAATTCTTGAATAAAGAAAATTCCAAGAAATCTTCAATCAAACCTTCCTTGATCAAGAGATTGATCCATTTCCGCTGATCGATGACGATCAGTTTCTTGTCGTCACTGGATTGTAAGATTTCGAATTTCGATAAGTGATGCTGGTCCCCAGCACCGATATGAATTGGAGTCAGGACCTCTAATGTCCACCGCGCTCTTTCCAACGAAGTCATTTACCAAACCCTCACCCATAGAGGATGACCATACCGCCAGACGCGGTGCGGGAAACCCTCTGGCGCTACATCCAGCATGCGTCCATTGACACGTTTGGATAGTACTGACCCCGAGCCCAGCATCCAGACCGATTTGCGGCGTCTTGCCCGTTCAGCATCTGGAGATGCTGCGAAGCCGCGCCGGGGGACAAGGTGATAGCTACTTGCATCGAGTAGTTCGGTGGTCAGTTCCGCTGGATCCGGGGAAAAGGTGCTCAGACTCATCACGAGTTTTTCGCCGGGCTGTGGATCCGATCTCGCTGTCAGCAGACGATCGGCACTGGAATCGCTGTCAGCCGGATCGTAACAATCTTCTATGACGAACCGGCCACAGCCGGTGCTGCGCTCACCGCCGATGCCTGATTCAGCCAGGTACTCCAGTATTTCCTCGAATTCCTCATGCGGTTTGTCATGCCAAGCAACGAGCACTGCCAGTCCGGCTTTGTCCTTGAAATAAGTCAACCCCACCTGATAGAGCTCGGTCTGGTCGCTGTATGAAATGCCGACCCTGGTTTGCGTACTATCCACCCAGGGGGATGCGAATTCCTCGGACGGGAGATCAGGGCGACTTCCCTTGGCAAGGGCTTCGACATATTTTTGCCAGTGATCGAGCGGGAGGTATTCCCACTTTTTCCAGCTTTTGCGCGTCGCTGACGAATTCTTATCCACTTCCTCGGTGGTATTAGCCAGCTTGGGCTGCCAATGCGGCCGCGGCCAGTACAGGTTGTCGCCGCGATATGGCAAAAGATCGCTGATTAACCACGGGGGCTCCTCAAGATAGGTTTTTAACCATTTCTCGAGACGCTCTCGTCCGTGAAGCGCCCGCAAGCCATGGCAATAGGCAGAAAAGAAGGTATCGGCTCGGCAGATTGGTTTGGTCATTTCTACTCCGATGCCAACCTGATCGGCGCCAAAGTGTACCGGACCCGAAAAGCGTAACTTATACAGACAAAAGGGCATGGTCGCTCACCTTGCTAAGCTCGTCGTTTAGCTCTTTCAGTAATGACTCGATCTGGTCAGTCTCTCGTTGATCGAGTTTACGCAGCCCCTTGCGTTCCAGTTGCAAGTTGTCGAATTTTATGCGACCGTATCCCCGCGAACCATGCCCGCCCAGGTAGTCGAATTGCAGTATTTGGAGCCCTTCAATTAAACCCGATAAATCCTCTTTTGCTTCGGAAATAACCTCAAGATTGTAAACAATTTTCAAAGAAAAGACAGAACCTGCGGGGACACGCTCAATCTGTCGCGGATTAGCAACCGCGGTATAGCGGTTTATGGTGTTCTCGAATTTGATTTCCGTAAGGAAAAGATCGAGGTCTTTCGCAGCGAGTTCTGCATAGCTATCCTTTGTCAGGAAGGCGTCGCAGAACTGCAGCCGAGCGGAGACAACCGGCTCGGAGCAGCCAAAAGAACGCCTGATAGGTTCCGGATCTTTGCTGGGTGTACGCGGCATGGTTTCCCCTGGCGCCAGTCGCGAGCGAACCAGCAGTGAACGCAGCTTGCCCTTGAGTGAGCTGCCAGGAACGATTGGTTTACGGCTTAACGGATCTCGTACCACTGTCAGATCCACGGCACCAATCGCCGAGAATTCCTTGCCGGCACCGATATGCATACCGGTCAGCAACTTCAGTTCACCGGACAGGATCATCTTATCCAGGAGGATCGGTATGGCTGATGCTCTTTGCGTCATTATTGATCCTCAATTCTTTTCATGATATTTGTGATACGCTACGATCGCTTCGACGTAATTTGCCAACTCTTGGAATTTTTTGGTTTCTTTGCCAATTTTTTTGAAATAGGGATCTAGCGCGCGATAGAGTTCTCGCAAGCCTTCTTTCAAGCCTTCTTTATCTTTATCTTCCGCCTTGCCTACCTGATAAGCCAGGCGGGCACGCACGAGTTGAAGCTCTCCTTGTAGAGCTGGAGAAAGTTCACCGCATGGTTCAGCGCATGGTTCAGCGGCAATCCGGTTAGTCAGGCGGTTGATCCCTGACAGTAGCTTGCGGATCTGGTTAGATGTGACCGAATCATCGCTGAGTCGTTTACCAAGTTCTTCTGCTCTCTGGTAGTCTACCGCCATCGCTACTCCTTTCAGTAAGCTAATGCTCTTGACTGGATAGTTTGCTCCAACTCTGTCCCTGGTCTTCACGCAATAAATAAACTAGCCAGGTGATTGATGTACGTAACGCTTTGCGCTGGGCTGGGCAGATCGCCCAGTCTCTCAGTTTTGACAGACGCTCGTTGAGTTTTTCATCGTCGGGACGGCGCGAACGGGCGATCAGATAAGATAACCGGGCCAAATTGATCTCATCAGGATTGTCAGGATTGTCAGGATTGTCCAGCAGTGCCAGGAAGCGATACAGCCAAGCTGTCTCGACAATTGGCACCTGGTCAGCATGGTCGACACTCTTCGGGACCAGCCGGCCATTTTCCTGTTTCAAGTAGGGCAAGAAGGTTTCGCGGAGTATTTTGACGACCGCGTCGAGTTCTTCCCAGAAGTAGCAATGTGAAGACATGTCGCCGAACAATGCGATGCTGTCCTTGGCCTTGGTATCAGTTTTATGTTGCTTGGCAGCTTCCTCTAACTTGCCGGCAAGAATAGCCATCTGCGCTACGGGAAATTTCTCGGGGAAGAGGTGAACGCCTGCCGAAAAGGTCAACGTGTCATGGGTATAGCTAGCAAAAGCATCATGTAGATCTTTTGCCAGTTCCAGCACCTGATTCCACGCCCCGACTACGAATAGATCGTCGCCGCCGGCATAGACGACAACGACCGGTCGCCGCTTTGACTCCTTGCTTCCGAACAAGTCGAACCGGGGACGATCTGAGCCCAGATCGCCGGCGCAAATTGCCGGGAGGTAAAGCTTGAAGAACCGGTTTAGCTGTTTACTGATCGAAGCTACCCGAGATAGGG
>JACQUT010000228.1 GCA_016267585.1 Cyanobacteria bacterium NC_groundwater_1444_Ag_S-0.65um_54_12 | reverse complement strand
TATCAGCCTATGCCAGGCAGTTCCTGGGACAGCTCGATAAACCAGATGTCGACCACATCGCCGGACTTTCGCCGGCTATCGCCATCGATCAAAAATCCACATCGCATAACCCGCGTTCCACGGTCGGCACGGTCACCGAGATCTATGACTATCTCCGTCTGCTCTATGCGCGCATCGGTACGCCATATTGCCCCACTTGCGATCAGCCAATCAATCCGCAGACCATAGAGCAGATGGTCGATCGCATATTGCAATTTCCGGAAGGAACACGCTTCCAGGTTCTGTCACCCCTGGTGCGGGGACGCAAAGGCGAATACCGTCAGCTACTAGAGGAAGCACGCCGCGATGGTTTTGTAAGAGCGCGCATAGACGGCAAGATCTGGGAATTGAGCGATAATATCCCGCTCGAAAAACACCAGAAACACGATATTGCAGTGGTGGTAGATCGCCTGGTCGCCAGATCCGATATCGCGACCAGACTAGCTGACTCGCTGGCGCAGGCTCTCAAGAAAGCTGAAGGTATAGTGCTCATAGACATTCTGGACACGACCACCGAGTCAAAGGGCGAGTTGCTCTTGTCCGAACGTCTGGCGTGCCCCGATTGTGGCTTTGCCATCGCCGATATCGAACCTCGCTTGTTTTCGTTCAACAGCCCGTTCGGCGCCTGCACTGCTTGTCATGGGCTTGGTAATCGGCGAGAATTCGACCCGGAGCGGGTCGTGCCCGACCAGTCACGCCCACTCAAGAGCGCTATCGTACCTTGGGTGCGCAGTGGCAATCCCTATTATCAACAATTGCTGGGGGCGATCGCCAGGCACCTCGGGGTAGCGCTGGAGACCCCATGGGAAGAGCTGCCGGCCCGCGCGCGTGAAGTGATCCTCCACGGCACTGCTGAGCCGTTAGCCATACCGCTCGGGTCCCAATCATGGTTCAAACCAGGCGATGGCGAATACACTACTCGCTACGAGGGCGTCATCAGACAGCTAGCGCGGCGCTACGCAGAGACGACCTCCGACAAGCTAAAGGAAGAGTTCGAAGCCTACCAGACGAATAGACCTTGTGAAAATTGCCAGGGCAAACGGCTCCGCCCCGAATCACTGGCGGTGCGCGTGGCTGGGCGATCGATAGCTGAACTCACCGCGCTGGGCATTGCCGAAGTACAGCAATCACTGCGGCAATTGACGCTTTCGCCACGCCAGCAACGAATAGCCGAGCAAATACTCAAAGAACTCCGGGCACGGTTGCAATTCCTCGTAGACGTCGGCCTGGATTACCTTACCCTGGCTCGTTCGGCCAATACCCTTTCGGGCGGCGAAGCGCAGCGCATCAGATTAGCTACCCAAATAGGCAGCGGCCTCACCGGTGTCATGTACGTGCTCGATGAACCGAGCATCGGCCTGCATCAACGCGATAATCTACGCTTGCTGGCGACGCTCAAGCAGCTTCGCGATCTTGGCAACACGGTGCTGGTAGTGGAACACGACACCGAAACTATCATGAACGCCGATTATGTACTGGACATCGGCCCGGGTGCCGGCATTCATGGTGGACAAATAGTGGTGGCTGGCACCCCGGAACAAGTAGCGCAGGCTGCCGAGTCGCTGACCGGCCAATTTCTATCGGGCAGCCGCAGCATCGCAGTGCCAACATGTCGCCGTGCTGGTAATGGCCAGCATCTACTGCTCTTGGGCTGCCGCATCAACAACCTCAAGGATTTCGATGTAACCGTTCCGTTGGGCAAGTTCGTCTGTGTGACCGGAGTTTCGGGATCGGGAAAGTCATCGCTGGTGAACGAGCTGTTGCTCCCGGTATTGCAATTTCATCTGCATGGCAGTGCCAGACCAGCTGGCTTGCGTGACGTGCGGGGGCTAGCAGCCCTGGACAAGGCAATAGTTATCGATCAGTCACCCATCGGACGGACGCCGCGCTCTAATCCCGCCACTTATACCGGATTGTTCGACGTGATCCGAGAGACCTTCGCCAAGACCAGCGAAGCCAAGGCTCGCGGCTATGAGCCGGGCCGCTTCAGCTTCAATGTAAAAGGTGGACGTTGCGAGGCTTGCGGCGGTGAAGGTCTCAACCGCATAGAAATGCATTTCCTGCCCGACGTATTTGTCAACTGTGAAGTTTGCCAGGGCAAGCGGTACAACCGCGAAACGCTGGAAATTCGCTTCAAGGGAAACAATATTGCAGCAGTGCTCGATATGACGGTAGAAGAGGCCTTGGACTTCTTTCAGAATTTGCCACGTGCCAAGAGCCGTCTGCAAACTCTCTATGATGTAGGTTTGGGATACCTCAAGCTCGGACAGCCTGCCACCACCTTGTCGGGCGGCGAAGCACAGCGAGTCAAGCTGGCCGAACAGCTCGCGCGACGGAGTACTGGCAAAACCCTGTTATTACTTGACGAGCCAACAACCGGTCTTTCTGCCTATGATGTCGCCAAGCTCCTGGAAGTATTGCAACGCCTGGTGGATGCTGGCAACTCCATAGTCTGCATCGAGCACAACCTGGATGTGATCAAATGTGCCGACCAGCTGATCGACCTGGGGCCGGAAGGCGGTGATCGGGGCGGCTACATTGTAGCCACTGGTACACCCGAGGAGGTGGCTAACAATCCCGCTTCCTTTACTGGCCAGTTTTTACGTCCACTGTTACCAGCTTTTACCCCTGAAACTATTGTAGTGCCCGAACTAGCTTAGCTGACTGGGGAAAAACTGGCGTTCCATGTTCTGACATGCTACGTTTAACCGAATCTAGCATGAAAATAGCCATCTTGAGTTGTTAATAAGCGAGTAAGAATAATGGGAAAGGAAGATGTCACATCTTGGCAGAGGCACTCTTAAAAGTTTGTGGGCTCCAGACTTATTTCTACACCGAAGAAGGCGTGGTAAAGGCCGTAGATGGTGTAGATTTCGAGGTCCATGAAGGACAGGTGCTGGGTTTGGTGGGCGAATCAGGTTGCGGCAAATCCATCACGGCGTTATCGATCATGCGCCTGGTAGCTGGCCCGCAAGGTAAGATCCTGGGGGGACAGATCTTTTTCAAAGGCCAAGATTTGCTCAAGATGAACGACGCTGCCATGCGTTCGATCCGTGGCAATCGCATCGCCTTGATATCACAGGATCCCATGACGAGCCTCAATCCGGTTCTCACGGTAGGTGAGCAAATCATGGAGGCAGTGGTTTTGCACCAGGGAGTAAATAAAGTAACTGCTCGCCAGAAGGCCATCGAAGCGCTGGAGGCAGTGGGAATTCCTTCGGCAGCCGAACGGGTAGATGATTATCCCCATCAGTTTTCTGGAGGCATGCGGCAACGGGTGATCATCGCCATGGCGCTTTCCTGCCAGCCAGAATTGCTGATCGCCGACGAGCCC
>JACQUT010000227.1 GCA_016267585.1 Cyanobacteria bacterium NC_groundwater_1444_Ag_S-0.65um_54_12 | reverse complement strand
TGCGCCGCCTGGCGGTCGAGGTCTGGCCAAAAGGTAGCCAGGATGTGCTCGCGGCCGAGCGGTCGCGCGCTGGCGGCGAGATAGTAGATCAGGGCCCGGCTCTTCCGGCGCGGGACCTCTACCGCGACGCCGTCGAGAAGCAATTGTGGCCGGCCGAAAAGCTGAAGGTTGAGCATAGGGAAATTATACCAACAAATCAACGCGCGTTCTAGGCGGCCGGCCCGGCTACCTCCAGATCGGCTTAGTTCTGTCCCCGCGGATACAGTCAGGCGCAAGCTGGGACGGAGCTTGCTCAAAGCACTCGCTTGCCAGCATTGCAACAAGTGTGCTATATTCACATCATCTGGCGAACACTCGCGTCCTTCCGATCATCCGTTGATTCGTTTCTTTTCATCCTGCCTGAGGATACCTTTGGACGCGCGACGATACGGCGCCGCAGATTCCGCTCCAAACCTGGTAGGTGATCGAATGAGATTGATCAAAAACACAGGCAGCGACCGCGTGATCGATGAACTACGTCAGGCACTCGTGCCCCCTTCGTCGCTCGACTTGGTGTGTCCTGCGTTTTCCCTCTTCGCTTTCGCAGAGCTTCGCGACCTACTAGAGAAACTCGAATCCTGTCGCGTGGTGTTACCGGCGATCGACGACGAGCTCGGACTGAATGGCTCTGATGCAGACCGCGTCTTTCGAAATCGCCTACAACTTCGCTGGCTCGCTCGCGAATGTGCTACTTGGATCAAGAAGAAGGTGGAGATACGGGGCGCGCCAGCCTTGTTGCCGCAGTCAATCTTCATGGCAGGAACGCCGGAATCAGAGCATCACCGCGTTATCATGGGGGACTGCGCTTTTACGACCTCAGGCTTGGGCATCACTCCGGGCAATCAATTTAGTCTGATTCAATGCTCCGAAAAACCGGAGGAATCTGCGATCCTTAGCTCCTGGTTCACGAGCCTTTGGCAATCCCTACCGGCCTCTAGTCAGCAGAAGAACGCGTTACTTTCACGGCTTCAGGAGATCGTCGACCCGAAAGCGCCGTCGCTTATCTATTATCTGATCCTTTACCACATATTCAGGGATCTCGGCGATGAGCTGGATGAGGAGCGCATTGTCAAGTCGGCCACCGGTATCCGCAATACCGTTGTCTGGAAGAAGCTGTTCAAGTTCCAGAGGGACGGCGTAATCGGCGCCATCGATAAACTGGAACGGCTGGGCGGTTGCATTATTGCAGACAGCGTCGGCCTCGGCAAGACCTTCGAGGCCCTTGCTATCATAAAATACTACGAGCTTCGTAATGACCGCGTGCTCGTGCTGGTACCCAAGCGGCTGCGGGACAACTGGACCCTTTATAAGGCCAACGACCGTCGCAACTTCCTCGCCGCCGACCTCAAGAATCAAATTGCCTTCGTCACCGAGGCGGATGATACCGCTTTGGCCGCTCACGGTATTTCCAGCATTGAGGCTACGGTTCGCCAGGCGCAGCTGCAATTCAACCGCTGGCTCTCACTGGAAGACGCCAATCGCCGTCCTTTCCGGCTGATGGATATGCTGGGGTTCGATTATTTCAAGTTGCTTGACCTGCTTACCATCGCTCGCTCCCGTAAGCATATCGAGGAGTACTACGGCACCAACGAAACGGGACGTTTTCCGGAGCGGCTTAAGCCGATTAATATCAAACCCGACGTGGACGTCGCGGCTGGCATCCGAAATTGCCGCGATTAGCCAATCATTGGGGGAGAAGGCTCAATGAAAATATCGACAATCCTTGTACACATTGACAGCGGGTATATGGCCTTACCCGAGTTTCAGCGTGGCTACGTTTGGAATCGCGACCAAGTGCGCGGCCTGTTTGGTTCTCTGTACCGGCGGCATCCGGTGGGTGGGCTGCTGGTGTGGGCAACGGAGTCGAAGACTGCAACCCATCGCGGCGATGGCCAGTTGGCTGCTGGTGTGGTGAAACTGCTGCTCGACGGCCAGCAGCGAATCACCTCACTCTATGGCGTGCTGCGTGGAGAACCGCCGAAGTTCTTCGACGGGAACGCAGGTGCTTTTACGGGGCTTCGGTTTCATCTCGACACGGAGACGTTTGCTTTTTACCAGCCGCTGAAAATGCAAGGCGATCCGCTGTGGATCGATGTCACCGCACTAATGCAACAAGGCAATGCGGGCCTTGGCTCCTTTGTCGCTCAGATCAGTAACCAGCCGAATTTGGTCCCACATCTAGGAAAGTACGTAGGACGCCTCAGCCAGCTGCTCGGCATCGCCGATATCGACCTTTACATCGAGGAGGTCACAGGCGCTGACAAGTCTCTAGATGTGGTCGTGGACATCTTCAATCAGGTGAATAGCGGTGGAACGAAGCTTTCCAAAGGCGATCTGGCGTTAGCTAAGATTTGTGCCGAATGGCCGGACGCGCGCTCTGAGATGAAAGAGTCCCTCCAGCGGTGGGCGACAAATGGTTACCAATTCAATCTCGATTGGCTACTGCGCTCTGTAAACACGGTGCTCACTGGCGAGGCGAAATTCAGCTTTCTCCACGATAAGAGCGCCGACGAGGTGCAGGATGGTCTGAGGCGGGCGGTGAAGAGAATAGACACTTGTCTAAACCTAATCGGTGGGCGGTTAGGTCTCGACCACCATGAGGTGCTGTTCGGTCTTTACGCGATCCCGGTCATGGTCCGTTACCTTGATCAGCATCTTGGTGCGCTCGACGCTAAAGAGCGGGACAAACTGCTTTTCTGGTTCGTTCAGGCAGGCATGTGGGGACGTTTCTCTGGAACAATAGAGTCATACATAGATCAAGACCTCGCTGCTCTAGAGGGGGCAAACGGTGGGCTTGAGAGGCTGCTTGAGCAACTTCGTCTATGGCACGGTGGCTTACGTGCCGAGCCCGGCCATTTCACAGGTTGGAGTCTCGGAGCCCGTTTCTATCCAGTCTTGTATCTGTTGACCCGCATGGGCGAGGCGAAAGACTGGGGTACGGGACTACCGCTCAAAAGCAATATGCTTGGCAAGCTGAGCAAGCTGGAAGTTCACCACATCTTTCCGAAAGCGCAGCTCTACAAACTGGGGCACAAT
>JACQUT010000221.1 GCA_016267585.1 Cyanobacteria bacterium NC_groundwater_1444_Ag_S-0.65um_54_12 | reverse complement strand
CGCACGCCATCGATTTCGGTGCTCGAGCCTTGCCACGCTCGGGCGAATGGCGTTCCGGTCAGTAACAAGCTAGCCAGGAACTGTCGATAAAGCGCCGAGGGATAAGGTTGGCCGGCATCCCATACCCGGGAGGTCGGGATTTTTTCCATTACTGAAAGCAATCCCCCCAGGTGATCAGCATGCGGATGGGTCAAGACGGCCAAGGCGAGGTGTGTGCAACCGCTACGTTGCAGTGCTGGTAAAACCACTGCGCTACCAGCATCCCAGTATTCGTTGCGTGGGCCAGCATCTACCAGAACACAATGTCCATGGGGTGTACGCAGCAAAATAGCATCCCCTTGTCCCACATCGAGGAACAATAGCTGTAAAACACCAGCAGCCTGCCGAGACCATAGTTGATCGATTACTGGTATGACCAGTGCCATCCCGGCAACAAATAACCGCAGGTAATCGTGATTCGTCAGTTTTTTGGGGGTGACGTCTCTCTCGATCAATTGCCGCTGATCTTTTACACTGGTTACCAGTGGCGGGAATTTCCGGGCAATCACCGGCAAGATAGCGCATAATCCCCCATAAGCAGCGATTGCTGACCAAGGTGGCAGTGGCGGGATGTGATAAGAGGCGCCCGGTAACTGGTGTAACCATTGGAGTCCGAATTGCAAGACCGCCAAGAAAGGTGTCAATAGCAGGCGCGATGCCGCACCCACCGGTGGGAAAATCATGCCGCTGCCAGCTAGCAAAAATCCTAGATAGGTTAACAGGGTAATCAAGTTACTGGCAAACCAGTTGGCCGGTAAGGACCATAGAGACAACTGGCCAAACACTGTCAGCTGTAAAGGCGTACACCAGATAAGCGCTGCCAGGGGGCAAACCAGTAACTGCAACAGGTGGTTACCTAGATAACTGGACCAACGAAAGAGTCTGCTGTTCCAGAAGTCAAGAGAGACTCCGAGACAGTAGAAACCAAGCCGGCGCAGCATAGTTTCGAGCAGCTTGGAGGTAGTGAGGAGTCCCCAGGTAGCAAGAAAGCTAAACTGGAAACCCAGGTCAGAAATCCAGGAAGGCTGCAGCAGCAGCAAAGCCAATGATGCTAGAAAGAGCGCCCTTATTCCCATTAGCATCCGTCCGCTGGCTTCAGCGACCAGATTGGCGAGCCCCATCACGGTAGCTCGCAAAATGGCGGGTTCAAAGCCAGCCATGGCCGCAAAAAGCAAAATTGCCGATCCGGCAAGGATTAGCCGCACGCTCAGCTGGAGCTTGCAGGCTCGCCCAGCGACCAACACGAGCTGGAGCAAGAGGGTAATTTGCATTCCACTGGCTGCCAAGGCGTGGGCTAACCCGAGGTCGGCGAATAATTCTCTGGTCTCTCGGGCTACCGGTACGGCGGCCGCTCCAAAAATCAAACTACCGATCAGTGCACGTTCCTGCTCAGCTAGACCGGTTCCCAGTACGGTCACCGCGCGCTCTTTTAGCACACTGGCAATCAGCAAAGGATCGAATTTAGACGTGCTGCTCGCTAGCTTTTGCCAACGCAAGGCATGCAGCCGGCAAAATATCCCTTGTTTGGACCACCGGGCGGCCAGATCGGGCTCGCCCGGGTTGCGGGGACCGGCTACCTGGCGCAGGCGTCCAGTCAAGAGCAGCAAATCACCATAACGTGGCCTTTTCGGGACCGTGGCATTTGCAGTGGCTGGTTCGTTCGGCCCGGAAGCGTTGTCTGCTTCTTGTATTACCGCCAATTTACCAGCCAGGCGCCTCGGTTGCGGAAAAACGCCCAATTCGGCACGCGCCTGATAGTGCCAGGCACCGCGCACCGCTACCGGGTCCGAAATTACCCGCACTTGCAACTGAATCTGGCGCCAGGGGGCTAACCGTGAAAGATCTTCCGGGGCCGGACGAGGTATTCTTGATTGCTGCCAGGCGGAGCCAAGCGGCACAGCGGAAAACAACAAGATCCAGGTCAAATGATTACCTATCTCCCGGTTTGGCGAAATTCGGCTAGCATTGCGGGGTCGTAACAATGGGTGAATCAATGCCAGACCAAGTAATAGCAACGATAGCCATACTCCCCACGAAGCAGCTGGCACGGCACATCCGGCTGCCCAGCCGATGGTAAAACTAATCAGGTTCATCAGCGCAGGTCGACATGATCAGCGAGACGCGCCAAACGCTTTTCACCTATGCCGCCGACCTGCCGGAGTTCGTCCAGCGAAGTGATGCGTCCCACTCGCAAACGATATGCCAAGATCTTTTTGGCAAGTCCTGGACCGATTCCGGGTAGCTGTTGCAGCTCTTCGGCGGTGGCGTGGTTGAGTGAAATGCGCGGGGTGTGATTAGCCTGCCTGCTTGGTGGATCGATCGCCAAATGGTACCGCGGATTTCCCGATTGGTAGCGGAATGGTTTTCTGACCGCGCGGTTTGCGGAAAGCTGTGGCGAGCCTCCGGCCTGGGTGAGTGAACGAACACGTGTCGGTACCCGAATAGAATCACCATCTTGCAACAACGACGCCAGTTCCAGTTCGCCCAATGCAGCAGTTTGCGGTGTTCCACCGGCCGCTTGAATGGCGTCGGCCACCCGCGCACCCAGCGGCAGTAAATAGAGCCCGGGATGTCGTACCGACCCCGCAACATATACTTTGATGCGCTGCTCCATGACTTGTGCTGGACTGGCCATAGCCAGCAGCGAAATGATCAGCAGCACCATGCAGCAGAGTAAAGATCTTTTCATCATGTCTCTTAATTGATTATTATTGAATCAATGACTATTATAGAT
>JACQUT010000216.1 GCA_016267585.1 Cyanobacteria bacterium NC_groundwater_1444_Ag_S-0.65um_54_12 | reverse complement strand
GGCGGAACCTCGAAAATATAGATAGCTCGCACGCTAGCTTTTTCACGCTTGGCAAGACGGCAAGCTACCGCTACCATCTCTTCAGAGAAAGAAGTGCCGATGGTTGGTACAAGTATGCGCTTCAGATTCATGGGGACCAAAATTGGATCGACGCCGCTCATGACGACGGTAGTCGTGAGTGGTAGTTCTTCATGTTGGCGGTGAATGGCGTACATCAAGATACCGGCAAGCAGCCACAGGAATCCGACAGTTCGTCCCCAGGGATGGGTAATCACTACCACAAACCAGGTAGTCAAGGTGGCTGCTAGTCCCAGTACTGCCGATAGCGGTATTTGTCGGCCTTTGAAACTGAAGTTTATTGGTAAGCGGAAAGGACGTTCGATGTCTGGTTTTTTCCAACGCAGTACTATGATGGCAGCGTGAGCAATGACGAAAGAGAGTAAGGCGCCAAAACTATAAAGATCCGCCAGATTGTCGAGCAATTTAGAAGAGAATAAACCGGTAGCTAAGAGACAAACCGTTACCAGTCCGTAGAAAGTTATGGCAAGGTAAGGGGTTTTGAATTTGGGGTGGAGCTTGTAAAGAACGCCAGGAAGTTGGCGATGGTTCCCCATGGAGTATGCCAAGCGAGAGCTGCCGAGAATTCCGGCATTGGTTGCAATGATGAGTATAGCGGCGGCCAATATTGCTATCCAGGGACCAAGCAGATTTTCTAGAAAAGGGAGCTTGCCAGAAAGCGCATGGGTGATGCCCTGGACGGGATTCAATTTCCAGGTCGTTCCCATTTCATGCGGAGGAATAGCACTGAAGGCTATCAAATTGACGCTGGCATAAAGCAGACCTACTGCCAATATGACCAACAGTACTGCTCGCGGTATATTACGCTGCGGTTCCTTGGCCTCTTCAGCCATCTGGGCTACGCTTTCAATGCCGGTAAAGGCTACCATGGCAATCGATATGCTGTAGATAAAAGCTTGCAAACTTGGCCATTCTGCCACTGGCTTGTTACCTGCAATGCTACTCATGGTGTGTTGCCAAGACAGGAGGGTAGGCAGGCTGAAAAGTAGCAAAAAGCCCAGCAATGCGATCAGTAACTGAGTGGAAAGATCCGCTACCACCAGAGTGTTGTTAACCTTGACCGATTCGCGGGTGCCCACTATGTTGATTAGACAGAGCATTGCCACTAATACGATGGCAAAGAGCGCTCCGATAGCCGGAGTGTGCTGGAGCGGTGGCCAGAAATATCCAAGGTATGCTACTGCAGAGTAAGACGAAATAGCGATTGTTACTATGTAATCGAGCATCAGAGCCCAACCGGCCACAAAACTTATGAATTCGTTGAAAGCATACCGAGCAAAGGTCGAAGAACCGCCCGATTCAGGATACATTGCGGCACCCTCGGCATAGGTCAGGGCAGTAAACGCGAAGAAAAGCCCAGCGATCAAGAAGGCAAGTGGCGTGGCCCCTAAAGCTGAAAACGCTACAATACCCAAGGCGTAGTAAATAGAGCTGCCGACATTACCATAGCCTATAGAGAACAGCCCTGGGATGCCCAAGGCTTTCTCCATTGTTCGCTTTTGGATCTTTACCGCTGGGGTGGTCATCGGCTTACTTGTATCCTTTAATTTCCTTGACGACAAGTGGAGGTATAATCGCGACTATTAGCGAATAGCGGCTTACAAATGCTAGTAAATGTTGCCAGGTGAAGAAAGCAGATGATCATTATTTACGGGTGCGGACAGATGGGCCAGCATCTGGCACGGAAGCTCGGCAAGCAAGAACTGAACGTTACGGTTATCGATCCGGAACGTCTGAACCTGGAAAGCTTGGGACCGGAATTCAAGGGTGAGATGATAATGGGGCTCGGAATAGACAAGGATGTTCTGAAGAAGGCTCACATCTCGGAAGCTGAAGTTTTCCTGGCCGTAGCGCGTGATATCAATACCAACATCATGTGTGCCTTGGTAGCCAAGCGTCTGTTTCATGTACCACGCGTGATCGCCAGAATAGAGGATCCTACGCTCGTAGAATTATTCTGTAAATTCCAAATTGAGACTATTAGCCCGACTACTGCAGCTGCTGGACAAATCGAGCGAATGATTCTAGGCCAGAAGGGATAAGAAGTTGTATATCTTGGTCGTAGGTGGCGGAAAGATTGGCTATCATCTGGTGAGAACATTACTGAGCGAAGGACATGAAGTCGCCCTGATCGAAAAAGATATCAGGGTTTGTGAGCAAATAGCGGAACGCTTTGATGTGATGGTTCAGCATGGTGATGGCACTAGCCCAGCGCTGTTGGCTGAAGCTGGTTGCCAGCGGGCCGATGTAGTAGTAGCCGTTGCCGGACGTGATCAAGATAATCTGGTAGTTTGCCAGGTAGCCAAGGATCTCTATGATGCGGGCCGCTCCAAACCGATTCGCACCATTGCTCGCATCAACGATCCACGTAATGAGGAACTTTTTCGCTTGCAAGGGGTAGATGCTTTGATCAGCGTAACGGCTGCAGTAGCTAACATGATCGACCTGGAGATCACGCCACATAGCATGGTCCATTACCTCACCATGCAGCATGGCCACCTGATAATGGTAGAAGTAACGCTGGCAGACGATTCTCCAGCTGTCGGCCAGACTATTGCTAACCTCAATTTACCAGCCGACACGATTCTAGTTACGCTAGCTCGTCAAGGGAAGGTAATGCTTCCGGCGGGTCACACGATCTTGGAAAGTGGCGATGAGGTAGTGGCGATCACTAACATGGGCCAGCAGACCGAGGTGAGGCGTTTACTGGTGGGCGAGCGAGTACCGGTGGTAGCTGGTGGGAATATCCGTACTTCGTAAATACCTACTCCAGAGCGTCCCCAATTTTGCGGTCGGATACGAATGAAGCGTAGCGGCAAGCTAGCAGTTGACGACAAGTAGCCCCAGCGCGGAGCTTTCGTGTCACCCCAGCTCTGAACCTTGCCCAAAGTAGTCCATGACCAGGAATCAATCGAGGCATCTACTAGCCACTCACAACGACTAGCTGGCGCTGCCAGTGGCAAGAGCGCTACTTTGCCAATTTGCCGTCCTGCCCGTAAATCTATCACCAGAGCTTGTGGTTCAGCCAGGCTCACCCCACTGAGCCAAGCGGTACCAAGATCCCCATCGACCGCTTTTGTCGAATCATGTTCCATGTCCAGATAATGGCTGGCTCGTATCGGCTTTCCTAGCGCTAGATTGCCACCCGAGGTGCGAGTTTCAATCGTACCCTTGGAAAGGTAGCCACCTAGCCAGTAACCAAGGCTACCTAGCAAGAGCATTGCACCGACCATAGTGGATAAAAAAGCGATCGGTGGCAGGTTAGCTTCGACACAACTTTGACGCCAGCTATGACTGATACTTCTCTTTGTTGCCAGTTGCTCGCCTGCGGCTGTCATGCCAGCCAATAGCAACGAGTTGGGATCAAGGATTCGCTGCAAGCTAGTCGCCAATTTTCTACTAACCAGTGAGTTCTTATCTGCCAAGGCCAGATCTCCGGTGGCAAACGCTTGTTTGGCAGCCTGATAACTTGCCTCGCTTGCGGCAATCTGCTTATCTGCCAGGCCAGACTTGACTACCGGAAGTGCATGTACTCTGACCAGCAAACGCGGCAAATCGCGTTCCAGGCGATTACGAAGCTCTTCTATTCGAGATAAATTAGATTGATAGTCAGAAATTCGCCAAAGCCATATTCCGACATTCAATGCCGCTGATCCTTGCGGCTCGCCGGTCAATTGTGATTGCTGCGTGGCATGCTCTGCTTGAACTATTGCTTCTTGCGCTTGTCGTAACAAATATTGTCCGTGAGTAGCTGCCAGTCCGCTATCTACTGGCGGCAAAATGTCTGCTGAACACAATGCTTTTAGCTGTTGGCATATTACCTGCCCTTTAGCGGTAAACACTGGCCTAGCCTGCAATAGTTCTACCGCAAGTAGCTCTTTTTTGCTTTGCAGCTGGTCTAATTGCAGCAAGATATCCTCTAACATGGTCTCTGCCGGAGAGTATTTGCCTTGATCCCAGGCAATTTCGGCACGGCGCAATTGTATTTCTACTAGATGGACTTCTTCACGTAATTCGAGAAAATTTTGTAGCACAGCAGAGCACTTCGAACTCTCTACTGATGAAAAGATCGCTTGATTGGCATGTACTTCTGCTGCCAGTTCGTCCAAGCACTGCTCTAACCGTTGCCAGAGTTCTGTAACCTTGACATACTGTCTACGAATTCCCCGCAACAGCAAACGGCGAGATCGTAGCAGAGTGATGCCCCAGACAGCTAGCGCTAGCGGACCAGTCAGGCTAAAAAGCACAATCAACACCCTTATATTATAAGTGCTAACATGCACCCATGCCGCTGGCTGTAGTTTTAGCTAATTTTCGCCGTATCCCTGTGGTTATACTCGTGGGGTTTTTCACCTTTGTCTTTTATGCGCTAGCTACTGCTGGTCAATCCACTGCATGGAACGCGCACACGCAGCTGGCACGAGCAATTCTAGCTGGCGCTTTTTCGCTCTCTGAACCCTATGGAACGCACGAACTGATACGCGATACCGCGGGACATGTCTATATTGCTTACGGTCCGACTGCTGCCTTTTTATTGCTTCCTCTGGTAGCTATTTTTGGCCCGGCCGCGAACCAGACCCTGTTTTCGGCACTGTTTGGCGCGCTAGCAGTCGCGCTATGGTGGGCGACGCTCGGTAGGCTAGGAGTGGCGCGACAAAGCCAGCGCTGGCTAACTTTTCTCTTTGCCGCCGGTACACCTTTTGCTTATTATGCAGCCGAAAATGGCAATAACTGGGCTATTACCCATTGTGTAGCTTCTCTCTGCCTGATGGCTGCGCTTTACGCCCTGGTTACCGAGCATGCGGCATGGGGTGGCTTTTTTTTAGGCATGGCGGCTATCTCTCGCAACCCGGTGTTGTTGCTTGCACCGGTATTGCTGATTTTCATGCTGGGGCGTGATGCCGAGGGTTGGCGTACTATCCGCTATGATTGGCGCAAGATAGGGAGATTTGGACTAGGAATCGGCATTGCGCTCGCTATTGCCGCTTACTACAACTGGGAACGTTTCGGCTCGGTCCTGGAAAATGGCTATGCTCAACTTTTACTGACCGATCCGATTTCGGCGCAAGGTAGCAAACCGACCTTCGCGCTGGCCTATCTAGCACACAACGTGCCCTTTTACTTGTTTTCGCCCCCGGTTTGGCTGGGCAAATTCCCTTGGTTTGGACCATCCGGGGTGGGTATGAGCATGCTTCTGGCGACCCCTGTACTTTGGTTATTGCCTTGGGCTAACTATCGAAAACCGAGCAACCTTGCCGCTTTACTGGGGATCAGCGTCGTCCAGATCTTTTACTGGCTGTTTATCGGCGATGGGCGTGGCCAATTTGGCATGCGCTACACCACCGACTACCTGCCCATGGTGTTATTGCTAGTTGCTGCTATCACCCGCGAGCGTTTCGGCGTGCCTGCCATGGTACTTACTATCATGGGGGTACTGGTTGAGATTTGGGGTTTCATAACCTGGCATGCCATGGGTTGGTAGGGTTGTAAAGGTGGCTGAAAAGCCGCTTCCGGTTTTATTCCGTTGGCTCTCGGCAGTCATTGGAATAGTAGTGGTATTAGTGGGCGGTCTGGAACTCTTGAGTTGCTTGCTAAGGTCGAGCGGTATGATACCGGAGCGCATACCATTAATTGGTATGCCGCCGGTAATGGGTTTTTGCTCCTTGTTAGCTGGCAGTTCGCTATGCTTGCAAAATAGCCAAGCGCCACGGCAGCCGCTACTACGGTTGTTAGCCAGAGGGTTAGCATTGCTAGTAAGCGCGATTGGTCTGCTTGTGCTATCCAAGTATGTACTGGCAGGGATCCTGGGTCCAGGGTGGTTTGCACCGATGGGTTATGCGGTGGAATTCGATGGTTTCCTGCAATTGCAACCAGCTCGCTCTACCGCACTAGTTCTCACGCTGATCGGGCTCGGTTTATTTTGCCTCGATCAGGAGAGTCCACAGGGGTTGCGGCCAGCGGAATATCTGGCTTTGGCGGCTGCGCTGTTGCCTTTCGTGGTAATTGTGGCTAGCGCTTACAGTGTCGTTAATATAATGGTAGAACCGCCGCTTACTGCCATGGCTGTCGATACTGCTATGGTATTGGTCATGCTGGCTGCTGGCATTCTTTTGGCGCGGCCAGACCACGGATTGATGTCCGTGATCGCGGGTGATAGCCCTGGCGGAAGCGTCTCGAGACGGCTTTTGCCGGCTTTTGTCGCCATCCCATTGGTTTTAGGATGGCTACGGCTCTTGGGCGAGAATATGGGCCTTTATAACGCTAATTTTGGCCTGGCTTTCATGGTGGCGGCCATGGCGATCTTGGCTGGAAGTTTGAGCTGGGTGAATGCCATAGCCATCAATCGTACCGAGGCAGAGCGGCGGCGATCGGAAAGCTTGGAGCAGCAGCAACAGCTAGAATCTTTGCGTCAGGCTGATATCCTGAAAGATCAATTTCTCAGTATTCTTTCTCATGAACTGCGCACGCCTATCAATGCCATCAGTGGTTTTGCCAACATTTTAAAGGGCGAAGTAGCCGGTCCGATCAACGAACGGCAGCAGCGCTATCTAAGAAAAATTCTGCGGGCTGCCGATACCCTGCTCTCATTGGTCAACGATCTTCTGGATATGAGTCAAATCCAGGCAGGCCGTTTTTCCATTGCGCCGCGACTCATGAGGCTAGAAGATGCGGTGCGTGAGACGCTAGCAAATCTGACATTTCAAATAGAAAAAAAACGGCATGCCGTGGAAAATGCAATAAAAGCTCCATTGCCGGAAATCGAGGCGGATCCCAAGCGAGTTGGACAGATCTTGAACAACTTGCTTGGCAATGCGATCAAATTTACGCCAGATGGCGGAACAATCCGTATCGGTGCGGCGGTAGAGGCGGATCGGCTGAGATGCGAGATTACCGACTCTGGCCCCGGAATAGCTGACAAAGATGTCGCCAAGCTATTTGGGCGCTTCATGCAGATCGACATGACTTCTAGCCGCAAAGAAGGAGGCGCCGGCCTGGGTCTTAGCATCAGCAAAGCGCTGATCGAAGCCCATGGCGGAACGATTGGCGTCAATAGCATAGTGGGCAAAGGCAGCACCTTTTGGTTCACATTGCCACTGCGGAAAGCTGCCAAGCTTGATTTTGCTGCCAAGATGTAACGTTGCATTTTGCCAGGCTCACGTGCGCCAGCGTGCAACCTGCAACGAACTGTTGACAACATAGGGCGTATAATAGAGAGTTCTTTACTGGTGACTGGGAGGCGGTGGCAATTTATGAACAAGGTATTTCTTGATGCGACGAGTGCGCTTGCTGACGTCTTGCGCGATGGCATGACCATCATGTGCGGTGGCTTCGGCCTCTGCGGCATACCGGAAAATCTTATACAAGCTATTCGCGTATCTGGTGTCAAGGATCTCGTCTTTATCTCTAAT
>JACQUT010000215.1 GCA_016267585.1 Cyanobacteria bacterium NC_groundwater_1444_Ag_S-0.65um_54_12 | reverse complement strand
GGTATACGGAATACAATCGTTGTAGCATTGCGTTTCGGTAGACTTCTCGAAACCGCGGTGCAAATAGCCGATCTCGCCCACTGCTGCGACGATCGTTTCGCCATCTAGCGCTACAAAAGTCCGCAGCGTGCCGTGAGCAGCCGGATGACTGGGACCCAGATTCAAGAACATGAGACCGGTATGGAGATCAGAATAAAATTGCCTTTCAGCTTCTTCACTACTTGGTTTAGAGTAATTGATCGGTTGACGCAACAATTCGCGCTCGCTATCCGGCAGCAGCAACCCCAAAATTTGCAGCCGCCGGGCCATTTCATCTGCTAACGAGTCATTTTCCGTAAGCGGTTGGCGAGCCTCGATTGGATAATCTTTGCGCAACGGGTGGCCGACGAATTCGTGGTGGTTGAGAATGCGCTTGAGATCAGGATGACCGGTAAACTGGATGCCAAATTGATCCCAACATTCACGCTCGAGCCAGTTAGCTCCTTTCCAGCGGTCAGCCAGGGTGGGTAGCTGGGGTGCGCTGGCTGGCAAGTAGACTTTGAGTCGGATGCGGCGGCGGCGCTCCAGGTCATGCAGTTGATAGATCACGGCAAAGCGTTCCGGTTGCGCGCTAGGATAGGTCAAATAGTCGACACCGGCTAAATCAGTAAGGAACTCGAAACCAGACTGGCGTAGGAAATCGATAGTGGTTAGCAAGGCAGCAGGATGAATAACTACCACCTCATCACCCGCTGCTTCGCCAAACGAGAGTAACTGATCCGCCAATTGCGCCTGTAACTGTTGTAACGTTTCGCTCACTGGTGGCTAACCTGCGCTCCCTAGCACGGATTGTTTTTCCACCCGTTCTTTTTGCAATCGCATTATGGCTTCCAGTAAACCCTCGGGGCGCGGTGGGCAACCAGCCACATAGATGTCTACCGGGATGATTTCATCGATTCCCTGTACCGTGCAGTAATTATTGTAAAAGCCGCCAGAGCAAGCGCACACGCCCATGCAGAGTACCCATTTGGGCTCGGGCATCTGCTCATGAATACGCTTGAGGATAGGTGCCTGCTTGTAACTGATAGTTCCCATCACCATCAGCAAATCGCTTTGCCGTGGACTAAAACGCACCACTTCTGCACCGAAACGGGCCAGATCGAATGCCGCTGAAACCAAGCCCATGAATTCAATCGCGCAGCAAGCCGTGCCGAAGGGCATGGGGAAAAGGCTGTTTTCGCGTGCCCAGTTGAGCACCGCATCAATGCGGGTAGTGAGGTAAGATTGTCCGAAGAGCGTTTCTAGTCCCACTTAAGCGCTCCGCGTCTTAATATGTAAATATAACCGACTAGTAAAATACCTATAAACAGGAACATTTCAAAAAAACCGATCATTCCTAGAGTGCGCAGGTTGACGGCCCAAGGGAAAAGAAAGACGATTTCTACATCGAACAAGATGAACAAAATAGCCACCAGGTAAAACTTGACCGAGAACCTTTCGCGCGCTGTACCCACCATGCGCTGTATACCGGACTCATAGGGCGCGCTTTTAGTCGGCGTTGGATGTGTTGGCCCCAGATGTGTCGCCAAGGCCAACAATACCGCAGGAATGAGTATTGCTAACCCTAGAGTGACAAGTAGTGCAAGAGTAGTTTCAGACATGCGCCGTCATTATAGCGGAATACTGCCAACTATAAAGAGGGTGTTTCCCGGAATTTGCTATGGAGAACCTTTTTAAAAGGCCCCCTGGTAATTAGCAATCACGGTTTTGCTCTTTATTTCTAACAGGCTGCTAAATTCATATCCGAACCTGATTAACGCTTGGCGAGGTCTGCCAAAGACTTGCCAGCATCAGGGATGAATAGAGATTCGCCGAATTCTTGCTTCCGGAATTCGCCGATGAACTGCTGTACCGGCGGGGATACCAGGAAATTCACGAACGCCCTGGCTTGCTGTGCCTTGATTCCGTCATGTTTTTGCGGGTTCACGACGTAAGCATGGTAGATGTTCAGTAAAGTGGTTTCACCTTCGAAAACTACTTCAAGGTTGAGCTTTTGCTTGAGTGCCAGGTAAGTGCCCCGATCGGTCAACGTGTAACCGCGCTTTTGATCCGCCACGTTCAGTGTGGCACCCATGCCTTGTCCTGTCTCTTCACGTTTTTTCATGGCTTTCAGGCTAATGCTGGCTGCCTTCCAGAGGCCGAGTTCCATTTTGTGGGTGCCAGAATCATCGCCGCGCGAGATGAAGGTCCCTGCCGCGGCGATCCGTTGCAGCGTATCTTTGAGATCCTTGGCATCCTTGACTTTTGCGGGATCATCCGGGGGGCCTATGATTATGAAGTCGTTGTGCATCACGAGCACACCATCGACGAGATGGCCAGCGGCAACGTAGTCTTGTTCGGCCTTGGGTGCGTGGGTCAGGGCGGCGTCGGCGTTGCCACGTGCCGCCATTTCTAGCGAGGCTCCGGTACCCACGCCTATTACCTTGACATCGATTCCCGTCAGATCTCGGAATTTCGGGACCAAGGCATCAAGCAAACCGCTATCTACGGTACTGGTAGTGGTCGCCAAGATCATGCTGCCGCCGATCTTTTGCTCCTGATTGGCGAGGGCGATCGCCCATCCCAGAAAAGGCGCCACGGCCAACATGACGACGATTGTTAGCTTCTTGCACCACTCATTCATGCCCGTTACCTCAATTTGTTGTTAATACAAAACCGTGACCATGGCCGATGACTAGTCCGTCCCGGAATCAAAACCGGTGTGTCGGCAGCAGTATAAGGTGTCCGGTTGCTATTATAACAACTGCCAGCTCTCTTTTCTGCCATGTGAGTTCCCCACTAGCGTCAGGAAAATCCGGACGAACGCTGTCCCTGCCGTCCGCAATTTTTCTGACCGATAGCCGACGGACGTCCCGGAATCAGTTATCTGGAGATATTTCAGGCACCGCTTTGTGGGCGGTGCCTGGCTTGCTAGGTTTTATTCAGGGAGGGTTAGTATCAGTTGATTACCTTTTTGCGCCGATCAAGGCGGGTTTTTTTATAGCAGCGCTGTTGGCGGTATTTTGGGCGAAGAGATCATCTTCCATGGCATCTTGATGCCAGGATTGCTGGAACATGGCTAGCCAGCCCGGAAGGTTCAGGTCTGTCGCGGTCAATTGCGTGCCCGAGGAAAGATAGATATCGTTTTGCCAGTCGGCGTCATCGTCGAAGGCTCCGAGGGCACCCCGTACCGAATCATTCTCGCGGGTGGGCGAAAGTTCGCCGATGACATCCAGATACCGCTGGCCATTGGGCATGGTCTGGACCGTGATGTTAACTACATCGCCCTGCGAGGTCGCTATTCTGATGGCATTGCCACTGGTCCGGCTGATGACGGTGCCGTCGGAAAGGGTGATGGGCGAAAGTCCTGGTAGCTCGGTTTGCATGTTATCGATGATGAATTTGCCGGAGCGCACGTCCATGCTGATCACGTGGTTGTCGCCAGCAGCGCCGACTTTCATGGCTACGGCCCGATTGAAGATGCCGTTGTAGCCCGGTACTGCGCCCTGATCGGTCTGCAGCTTGAAGGGATTATCACTGTCCGTGCTCTCGAGCAGCGTATTTTTACCTGCGACCATGCTGTCATAGTGGGCTCCGTCTTCCCGGTGCAGATGTGGATCGCCGACGCTGGCAAAGCCGTTGTAGCTGGTTCCTATAGCGGTCATGGTTTTACCCTCCTCATTGAGTGAATCTTTTCCGTCCCTCGCGGCCCCCGGCCGTCCTCACAAGTTTGTAATCCGGAGGAGTACTTTCCTGGCGCTTTCCCAGAACTGTCAGCTATCTGGCAGCTTTATCGAGAGGTAAAGTTCCAGTTCAGCTATTTCCTGGCTTGGCTGATTGCCTCCAGCAGTCTAAGCCTCGCCCCCGCCAACACTCCAGAAAGCCTTGGCCGGCTATGGCTTCACGGCCAGCATGAGCCGGAAAGGCAATTGCTGGGATAACACTGTCTCTGAGAGCTTCTTCTCTACTCTCAAGAACGAATTTGTCCACCAGAGGATCTTTGTCGGTCGGGCAGAGGCCAAAACTGCGATCTTCTAGTACATCGAGGTCTTCTATAACCGCCAGAGACGCCATTCCACGCTAGGTTATCTGAGTCCTGTACAATTCGAGAATATAAACACCAAAATGATAACACTAACCGCCTAAGCAACCTGTCCACAAAATCGGGGCAAGCTCAGAGTCCTGGATTAACCAGTTAGCATTCGTGCACCCGTGGCTGAATCAGGACTAGACAAGCAATAGAATTCTTTGCTACAATCTCGTTTTTGTAGTATACTCGCCAAAATTTTTGCGATGTTGGGGGGTGAAAAATAGTTGGCTGAAGTCCGGGTCAGCGAGGGCGAGAGCATCGAATCTGCCCTCAAACGCTTCAAGAAGAAGATCCAGAAGGCTGGCATTCTCTCCGAGATCAAACGGCGGGAGCGCTATGAGAAGCCTAGCGTTCGCCGTAAGCGTAAATCCGAAGCAGCTCGCAAGCGGCGCACCTGATCCTTTGCTATTGGTTCGCGAGTGTAGACGCTCGTGCACTTCATGCGCGGGCGTTATCTGTTGTAACTGCTCATTGGTGGGCGGTCATGGTTATTGTTTGCTGCGCGAAGTCGAGTGTTAATCGATGGAGACAGTGCCTTCCGCTTTACCAATGCAGCCAGGTGCTCTGGTAAGGCAGCTGAAGTTATTGCTAATGAGTTCTGGATGGTTAGGCGGACTGTCTTGGGCGATCGCTACCATTCTTTATCTCTTCCTTAATAGTAGCTGGTTTGCCATTTCACCCATGTCGTGGCAAACCATAGTATCTGAAGTGGCGGTGGCAGGCCTAGTAGGTGGCGTGCTTCTAATGTTTGCCGTATACCTGTCACGCTACGAGCCTGAAATAGCCAGCTCAGCACGTCATCTTTACCTGCTGGCGGTTGTTTTGCTAGGCTTTCTGGCAATTCTCTTATTGACACGCACTATCGGAATTCCGACAGCTATCAGTCCCATCCCCGCGGTAGGAATGTTGCTGGCTTTGTTTCTGAACTGGCGAGTGGCTATTGGCGGTACGTTGGCCGTAGCTCTTCCACTTGATCTTGTTCCTTGGTTAGAACCGTCTAGCTTACTTCTAGGGCTAGCTGGTACCTGTGTAGCCGTTTACTCGGTACGGCGCGTCAGAGAGCGCATGGATGTGGGAAGAGCCGGGATCTGGACCGGGTTGGCCATGGCGATTGGCTCGGCAATTACCGGGCCCTTGTTCATTTATGAGCCGAGGGCTTGGATGCTATCCGCTCTCTGGAGTGCAGTGTCTGGACCGGCCTCGGCGATACTGGTCAGCGGTTTGTTGCCATACTTAGAACGCTTGACCGGTATCACTACTGCTTTTACGTTGTTAGAGCTAGCGAATCCGGGCCAGCCTTTGCTGCGGCAGCTGCTGCTAAAGGCTCCAGGTACTTATCATCACTCTATTCTGGTGGGTAATCTCGGGGAAGCGGCAGCCGATGAAATAGGGGCGGATCCTTTATTAGTCCGCGTAGGAGCTTACTATCATGATATTGGCAAGACCAAGCGACCTTATTTTTTCATAGAGAATCAGATAGGAATTGATAGCCAACATGACAATATCTCCCCGCGGCTGTCGAGCTTGGTTATTACAGCTCATGTAAGAGAAGGGATCGAGCTGGCTAGACAGTATCGCTTGCCTAAACCGGTGGCAGATTTCATACCTATGCACCATGGCTGTTCACTGGTTACTTATTTTTATCAGCAGGCAGTACAAGCGGAAGGGAGCCAGGAGGTCAGTGAAGAGCACTTTCGCTATGCTGGCCCGCGCCCTAACACCAAGGAAACCGGTATTGTCATGTTGGCTGATGGGGTGGAAGCCACCATTCGCACCTTGACCAAACCAGTACCGGAACAGATCGAGGCCAATATTCGCCGAATAGTCAACAAGCGAATTGACGAAGGCGAGCTATCCAATGCACCCCTGACGCTGCAGGACATCGAACGAATTATTCAGTCCTTTAACCGTATACTGCATGGCTTGTACCATCAGCGCATCGAATACCCGGATCAGCTTCTGGAACGTGAAGAAAAGGCTAGAAAAGAGGAGAGAAGGCGTCTTGGAGGTATTTCTCGCTAACGAGCAGGAGAAGATCGAACTGATCGAAGCTCGATGGGAAAGGCGGCTATTAGATCTCATGCAATACGAAGCCTTGCCGGAAAACACCCAACTTTCGATTACCTTCGTGGACGATCGACGCATACGTGAACTGAACGCAGCCTACCGACAGATCGATCAGCCTACCGACGTGCTGGCCTTTACCCAGACCAGTCCGCCAGTTCTACCGCCAGATGCTCCTTTGGCGATCGGTGATATTGTGGTTTCCGTGGAAACAGCGCTGCGCCAAGCCAAGGAATATGGGCATGCTTTCGAGCGAGAGCTAGGGTTTTTGTTGGTACACGGTTTTCTTCACTTGCTAGGCGAAGATCATCAGACCGCTGAGCAAGAAAGGCGTATGATCGCTCGCCAAAGAGCACTCCTGGCCTTATGGGATTTTGGCTTGTAAGCTTGTGCGATACAAAGCGCATGGTTTGCTCGAAAGTTTTCGGTATGCGGTCGCCGGTGTTTATTTCATGCTGCGCACCCAGCGCAACATGCGCATACATGTAGCAATAGGTTTCGGAGCATTCGTGCTTGGCTGCTGGCTTGGTCTGCCTGCTCTCGAGCTTGCTGCTATTGCCATGGTTTCGGCACTCGTGGTGATCTGCGAGATGTTCAATACTGCTATCGAGAATGCGGTGGATCTTGCCACACATCGGCGCCACCCGCTGGCTAAAGCAGCCAAGGACGTAGCAGCCGCTGCCGTGCTCGCAGCATCAGCTACGGCG
>JACQUT010000214.1 GCA_016267585.1 Cyanobacteria bacterium NC_groundwater_1444_Ag_S-0.65um_54_12 | reverse complement strand
GTCATGTATACCATCCCATCCGCTACCCATTCTATTAGCAATGCCCCACCTGGCAAAAGAACATTTGCCTTGTGATCTAGACGGTTTTCCAGGGTTCCGGCTACGACCGCGGCACAAGCCGCGGTGCCGCATGCCAGAGTCGGTCCTACTCCACGTTCCCAGACCTTCAAGCGAATAGTATGCGGCCCGAGGCGCTGGGCGAAACTAGCATTGGCCCCCTGGGGGAAGCGTTCGGAACAGCTTAACTGGGGCCCCAGCGTCTCGAAAGAAAGCTGATCTAGATCAGCGACGAATGCTACGGCATGCGGATTGCCCATAGATACTGCCGATATCGCCAGGCCAAGCTCCGGGAAGAACTCGGAGACCACCGGTTGCCCGGGCGGACCGATCATCGGGATTTCATGACGATTCAAGCGTGGCACACCCATCGGAACCCGGATCTGGCGATCTGCGCCAAACGTTGGTGTCAATATGCCAGCCGCTGTTTCTACGCGGAGCATGCTCGCCCGCATCCGTCCCGTATCATGCCAATAGCGAGCTACACAGCGAATGCCGTTGCCACACATTTCGGCAACTGAACCATCGGAGTTGATGACGATCATCTGTATATCGGCACGTGCTGAGGGCAGAAGTAATAATATGCCGTCTGCTCCGATGCCGAAATGGCGATCGCATAGCCAAGGAGCTAAACTGGGCCAATCGATCTTGGCCAGGTTTGGCGTATCTCCGTCAGAGTCAGCAGTGGCATCGATCAGTACAAAGTCATTGCCTGCACCCTCCAGCTTGACGAACGGAATCCGGGACATTAGCGTTGTCCTCTTGTGGCATGCTCAAGCAAACCTTCGGGTGAAGTTACACGTAGGGGTTTCTTCGTAGCTAGCCTCTCAGCTGTGTGCCAATAACGTTTCAATCTGGGTAATTGCAGCTGCAATACAGTCGTCTAGCTTACCATGGCGAGCTGGCGGTAGCCACTTGGCGTTTACCTCGCCTCTGAACCAGGTGAACTGACGCTTGGCATATCGCCTGGTATTTCGGCCAATAAGATCGATCGCCGTCTTGGTAGAGATGATGCCGTTGTGCTCTTGTAGCAATTCGGCATAGCCGAGTGTTCTCCATAATGGCAAATCAGGGCCATAACGTGCCAGCAGTTCGGTTATTTCCTTTCGCCAGCCTATTTCCAGCAGCGCCAAAATTCGCTGATCTATGCGTTTCGCTAATTCTTCCCGGTCGCGTGAAACTACCAGATAGCAAACCTGGTAGGGGGCAGGAGTCGCTACCCAAGAAGAAAGCGGTTTGCCCGTAGTTTCAAGCACTTCTAGTGCGCGCGCCAGGCGGAATTTGTCGTTAGGATGGAGACGATTGGCAGTCGCCGGATCCATGACTTGTAGCCGCTGCCAAAGATCGGGCAGATTCATGAGTGCTGCTCTGCGGAAGGGATCGGGAGGCACCGGTGGGATGGCAGTTTCGCCTAGCGCAGCACGAATATAAAAGCCGGTTCCACCTACCAGAAATGGCAAATGGCCAGTTTGTCTAGCGCGCCAGATAGCTGCTTGAGCATCCTGCCGGAAGCGTGCCACGGTATATACTTCGGTTGGTTCGGCAATATCCAATAGTTCATGGGGTACGACAGCCCGTTCTGCTGGTGTGGGTTTGCAGGTGCCTATATCGAAATCGCGATACACCTGGCGAGAATCGGCGGTGATGATGACACCGGAAAAGTGTTTAGCTAGCTCCATGGCAAGCTCTGATTTCCCGCTGGCAGTCGGGCCACCTATTACTACTAGCGGCAACAAAGGCATGACGCTAGCTTCATTCTTCTAGCGGGACACTTTCCCGGGCTGAAAGAAGCGGACCGAAGCGCCATTGCAGTTCAGCATTGCCTGGCCTCCCGGCTACCGCCAATGTCAGCCGGCGAATATTCTTGGAAAAGTATTGCCGGCGATCCGGGCCACGTCGCTGGAACCAAAGGCGAAAATCCCCTACCCATTCCCGCGGATCTCTAGCCGTGGCTAGCTGGCCGATTTCGGCTGGCTGAAGTACGGAACCTTGATCGTCGCTGAGCTTGAATACCCAACCTTTGGTAGGTTCGGCAGTCGCCTGGCGATAGAAATGCTTGCTGAAACGCCAACGCAGGCGTATCGGAAGGCGATCGCCCTGTTGATAGAGAAAATTCCAAAATTGCAGCGCTGCTGCGCCCGGTTTGCTCAATGCCAGATCTTCTGATGCTTGCTTGGCGATCTGCGCAGCTATCAGGACAGGATCTTCTATGATTGCCGCAACACCACTATCGAGTCCCAAGCTGGCATGACGAGTCCAAGCCGTCAGCAACGTAGTATAAGCTGTAGCATCAGCATACTCTGCTGGCAGAACAAAATCGGTAGAAAGCTGGAGATAAGAGTTAGCTCCATCCCGGCAACCAACCAGGACAGCTGCCGCCACGAAAACCAGCCAGAAGTGGCGGCTCAGCCCATCACGATACTTGCTGACCAACGATCAAGCAGCTCCTCAAAGCGAGTTCGCGTATAAGGTTTTATCAGGATACCATCAGCTCCAGCTGCCAGGATACGCTTTTGATCGGCTGGCTGTGCCAATGCTGTCACCGCAATCAACGGAATGTGGCGAAAGCGCGGGTCATTCTTGGCCAGCTTGATAGCCTCAAAGCCATTCATGACCGGCATCCGCACATCCATGAAAATCAAGGAAATCTCATGCGTCGCTAGCGCTAGCAGTGCAGCTGCGCCGTCCTCCACCCGGATCGGCGCAAACCCACGCAAGTTGCAAATTATCTCTGCAATAAGACCATTGGCATCATCGTCTTCGGCTATCAGCACCAGAGGGCGATTCATAACGTTCAGCAATGCCT
>JACQUT010000217.1 GCA_016267585.1 Cyanobacteria bacterium NC_groundwater_1444_Ag_S-0.65um_54_12 | reverse complement strand
TCCCAGATGATCGCGCAGGAACAAGCGCTGCCCGTCACGAACGATCGCTACGGCTTCATCCATTCCTTCGCCCCAAAGGAAGAAGTACGCCTCCTTGAGACAGAGAATGCTCATGAACTCCAGCTCGACCCGAATGTGGTCACCCAGCTCCCCGGCCGACGCGACGAGCGAGAAGCCGAAAGCCTGGTAGAAACCCTGAATGTCTGACAGATCCCGGGCTTTCGTGAAATCCTTGGGACCAGCGCCTTGCTCGGATTCATAGGGAGAACAGACGACGTTCGTAGCGAAGAGGCGTAAGTACTCACCTTCAAGATCCTCCGCACTGTCAGATTCCAGCTTGCTCCAAACTGGCTCCCAGCTCGCCTGGACGGAGGCATTACGGATACAGTCCAAACTCCGCTGGTATTCTTGCCGGAGCGCGGCTGCAGGATATCCGAATCCCAACGAGAGTAACCGATAAAGACCAGAGCGTGCCAGGTTTTTTTTGATGCTCTCGGGATCGTCAGTCATGCCATGTCTCCCTACTCTATGACCAGCTTGACCCAGGGTGCCCAGCCTTTGCTAGCACCACGCTCTCTGGCACTGCCATTCCATAACGCAAATCCTATGAACGAGGTGCTATCTTCGATGAGTGGAGCCGCATCCGGATCGGTAGGAGATTCCATTGGTCTGGCGATGACGATCTGCCATTTGCCGCCGCGCCAGGTCCCCTTGCCAAGTGCGTTCTGCAACGGCTTGGGAGTCAGGCTGCCGAACCCCTCGGCCATCAGGTCCTGAACCGACTGGAAATGGCGAGATTGGGAAACGATGTTACCAATAGCGCGCCCGGCGCTGTAGGACTGGCTATCCGCGTACCGGTAAACCTGATCGACCGGGGCGTCGATGACGGCGTTGGGATAAAGATCCCGAATAGTTGTCTCGCCTCCCCGATCTACGTCGATCTGCCAGTCTGACCGCCACTGGATGATGTGCACGCGACCGCCTGGGCGGTGACCCATCAGTGGCGCTGGTGGGTTCTTGGGATCCAGGGGAAACATGATCGCTGCCACGTCCGAGAATTTCCCGGTCCGAGGCGTACCGTCCCTGGTCATATCCTGCCATTCTAGCCGGAAAGCGATCCAGCCGAGGTCGTTGTGAACACATCTAACCGCTAGCTGTTTGACTGAGGGATGGAAGTTCATCGGCCAGGCCAGGTTCTGGGATTGCAGCTTGACCGTATGCGGTGGCGCCTTTTTCCACGCGGGAGCATCCGGGTTCATGACATCTGACACAGCTGCGGTCACGCGCTTCGATAGAATAACCGGCGCTGCAGTTTTCACCGATGAACCCGCTGCAGCGCTGGCTGCTGCGGCCAACACGGCTAGCACTACTAACATTGGCGGCACCCCTTCAGGTAATATTGAGTCGGTAAGTCATATTCGAATTGTCAAAGAAGGTCCGTGCCATCACCTGCTCAGTGAACGGAATCCTGACCACCTCCGCGCCCTTCGCGTCATAGCCGTGGACCCAATCACCCTTGACCGCAAAGCGCTGAACAATCAGCTCAGTAGAACCGAACAAGAGCATTGCACCCAGAGTTCGCTTATCCTCTTCATCTTTGACCTTTCGGTAACTAGTGATGGCTGCCTCTACCAGATGCCCGAACAGCTGCCTCAGGTAAGGCAAGGGAACGTGGATGGGAGGTATATAGTAGGTATTGGGTTCCAGACCGAACTGCGGGTAGAGCGGCAGGGCAATTTTCTTGAAGTGAACCAACCAGTCGATGGGATTATCTGCACTGGCAGCCGCTGGCTGGCTCAAAAATCCCGCTAGACGGATCTTGCCGATACAGGCGATGGTACACTGTGTTTGGCGCCCGTTCTCTATACCAGGATAGCAGCCGATGCACTTCTCCGAGACACGCGTGATCGGGTTGAAGTAGACTTTCTTGTAGGGACAGCCCTTGACGCACTCCTGGTAGCCACGGCAGCGCGACTGGTCGAGTAAGACGATACCGTCATCAGAACGCTTGTAGATGGCTCGGCGTGGGCAGGATCCCAGGCAAGCGGCATAGGTGCAGTGATTGCAGATGCGAGCCAGATAGAACATCCATTGGCTATGCGGTAGCGTATAGAGTTCCCCCGCGTTGACACCAGGGCCAGCCGAATCATCTTCGCCCAGGTTGGGATAAGCATAATCTAGATCATCCGGCATGAAGCCGAGTACCAGCTCAGCTGGCGGTGCAGCTTCGAAGAGCGTTTTGCCCTGGTAGACCGGACCAGACAGCTCGGTGACGCCAAGTTTTTCCAAGATCCTGACGTCCCAGCCTAGCGGGTAAAAGCCATAGGGTTTGGTCTCGACGTTATTCCAGAACATCATTTCCTGGCCAGGCCCCTGGGTCCAGGCAGTTTTGCAAGCGACGGTGCATGACTGGCAGTTGATGCACTTGTTAGTATCGAAAAGCATGGCGAACTGCCGCTGGGGCCTGGTATCCTCGAAAGGATATGCCATCTCGCGCCCGATTTGCCAGTTGAAAACCTTGGGCATGGCGCTAACTTTTCGTCCTGGCAACTCTTACGAACCCACCGCTAAGGTAGCGGCGAAATGGCGCCCTCTCACTGGTCGGACGGAAGCCTAGCTGCGCCGGACGCCAGCGCCCCTGGCCGCTGTATCCGCCTGGCTCGGCTTTGCTGATCCGGACGAATGATTCGCGCGAGGCACCGGTAGGACAATGCACGTCCGCTTCAAAACCGCTGCCCAGGGTCTGCGTGAAGATTCCCTTGCGGACCAGCGTGTCCGTCATCTGCGTCGGCTTGAGCCATGATCGGGTGGCACTCTGATGGGATCCATAACGATACATCGACTGGTAGCCGGTTTCCGGATTGCGGGCCAGCCCATCGGTACGGGTACGGGCACCCTTCACCGATCCGGGGGTAGAACCGTACATGTTGTGCCAGGTGCGCAGTATGCCGCGAGGCGTACCGGGATAATAGCGTGCCCGTAGCAGCAACCGCCCAACTTGGTAGTTCGCGGGGCGACGTTCCCAGCCGCGAAACGGGCGGTCTTCCGGGTCTGCCTCGACCCAGATATAATCGCCGTCCGCGATCCCGAGTTCTTTGGCATCCAGGGGATTGATGTCGACATAGCCCTCCCCGGCAAATGGTGCACGTTTGTCTCGCCGATACGTGTCGCCGAACGGACCGAACCACGTGGCCATGAGATCGGTGTCGACCGGCGTGGAGTGGGCACCGTGGCGATACTTGGGCGTATGGTAGATGAACCGATAACCCGCCAGCCGCGAGAGCGGGTGCCGGGTCGATCGCAGCTCTTCCCACGGTTTGATGATGTTACGTACCTGCCGGGCTTCACTGGACAATTCTTGTGAGGCCTGGCCGAAGGTCTCGGGCAGCATTGGCCGCAGTGCCTGATGGGGCTTGCCGACGATGACGTTAGGTTCGTAGAAAGTCGAATCGATGGGCTCCCGGTAAACCGGAATATTTTCACCGTTATCGATGAATGCACGCTCTGATCGGTAGAATTCCAGGCGTCCGGTTCTGGTGTACCATGGCTTGCTCTCCTGAGTCTGCTCCCAGCCACCCACCCTGGGATACGTTCTAACGTTGATGAGAGCAGGAATTCCCTGTTTGGCCTTGGCTTCCAGATCTTCGAAGCGATAGCCAGCAAGTGCCGAAGAGGCGTCGATGATACGCTGCAAATATACCTCGACTCGATTGTCGAGAGCAAAGCGCCAGTAGTCGGTAAAACGCCGATCACCAGTTATGCTAGCCAGTTTTTGCGCCACGCCGGCCAGTACCTCCACGTCCCCACGGGTATCGAACGATCGATCAAGCGGTGTCCGCGGGAAGACCTGCACAAAAGGATTCGTGCTAGATGCCGTCATGTCGGGCATTTTGAACTCTGACCAAGCGTCGACTGCGAACACCAGGTCAGCCCACTCACAGCTGCCAGTCCACCACCAGTCGGAAATAGCCAGGCACTCGACCTGGGGCAAGGTGTTGTATACCAGGTCGTAATGCCACTTGGCATTAGCTATGATCGAATTGGAATTCGAGAGCCACATTAGCTTGGTGGGTGTCGGAACATGGGTCTCGCCAGTGAAGAGTTTTTGCTTTTGCCGCAGTGGGCGATCGCCATAGTTAAAGTAGTGAGCCGATTGCTTGGTATCGTACTTCTTGATGCGAGCGGGCTTGGCTGGGTCAAGTTCGATATCGAACGGATCTTCTGCCACGTACTGCGGCATACCGTTGAAGAGGTCCACACGATAATTGCCCGAAAACGATCCTACGGACCCACCCAGGAAACCCACGTTGCGCGTCAGGGCGGCTACCAGAAAGATGGCGCGATCTTTCAGGTCGTTGTTGAAAAACTGATTGGGTCCCATCCCGATCACGAACATGGTACCCTCGCGGTTCGCGGCAATGGACCGGGCAATTTGCTCCACAGCGTCGATAGGCGCCCAGGTGATCTCCGAAACTGCTTTGGGATCGAAGTTTGCCAAGAGATAATCCTTGACCAGATCGAAAACCGGCCGTGCCTTGAT
>JACQUT010000026.1 GCA_016267585.1 Cyanobacteria bacterium NC_groundwater_1444_Ag_S-0.65um_54_12 | reverse complement strand
GAACAGGCAGTGCGGGATACTGCTTCACCAGCTGTTCGACCATTGCCAGGGCTTTGCCGATACCCATCCGGTTCATGAGCTCGAAAGGGCCAAATCGCCAGCGCAAGCCGATCTTCGCTCCGCGATCGACATCTTCCAGCGAAGCTATGCCAGTTTCTACGATCTGACATGCTATGGTCCAGACCACGGCAAGTAACCTTTCGGCAATGAGTGCCCGTGGCTGATCGCCTGCCGCGTCAGTTATTTCCCAGGTTTGGCCGGACTGAAACTGGGCCGTCAGGCGAGCTGCCGGCTGGTAGAACTCACTTAACCCGGTAGCCAGGCTAGCTGCGGCATGGTAGGCGATCGGCACCCCCGTTACATTCATTAGCTCAAAGGGTCCCATGCCAATAGCGAAGGCTTCCTTGGCCACGGTCTCGATTGCGCCGAGCGGTGCCACTTTTTCGTCGAGGAGTCGCACCGCCTCATTGAGCCAGGGCACGAAAAAGCGATTCACGCAAAAGCCAGGAGTATCCTTGGTGGCTATTGGTGTCTTACCGATCGCCACCATGAAATCCCACGCTGCCTTGACTAGCGCCAGCTCCGATCGCGGGCCGGCGACCACTTCCACCAGACGGTTCTTCACGGGATGGTAGAAGAAGTGCAAGCCGATGAACCGTTCGGGATGCGCTAGAGCATTGGCCAGTTCGTCTACTTGAAAAGACGAAGTATTGGTGGCCAGGATAGCTGTAGGCGCAACAATTTGCTCCAGTGATCGCAACAAATCCTTCTTGATCGCCAGGTCTTCGAAGACGGCCTCGATGACGAGCTGGCAATCTTTCAGGGCAGCCAGATCTACGGTGGGCGTTAGCCGGGCGGTGGTGGCGGTGCGCTGCTCTGGCGAGATGGCACCTCTTGCCACTCCCTCATCCAGCAGGCTGCGGACGCGTTCCATGCCGCGCGCCAGTGGCGCTTCCGCATTGTCACAGAGAATGACCCTGAAGCCCTCCTGCGCAATTTTTTGTGCGATACCACTGCCCATGTTGCCGGCGCCCACGACGCCTACTTGCCAGGTTGTAGCTGTTGCCATCATGCTCTCTCCACCAAGATTGCCGTACCTTGGCCGCCACCGATACAGGCAGTTGCGAGCCCGCGTCGTAGCTGGCGGCGTTCTAGCTCGTATAGCAGGGTAGCCACCAGACGCGTTCCAGTGGCGGCGAGGGGGTGACCAAGGGCGATCGCCCCGCCATTGACGTTAGTTTTTGCCGGATCCAGCCCCAGCGCTTTTTCTACTGCCAGGTACTGGGCGCCAAAAGCCTCATTCACTTCTATCAGATCAATATCAGCTAGCGTGAGCCCGACTTGCTCGAGCAGCAAGCGGGTGGCTGGCACCGGTCCGCTACCCATGAGGGACGGCTCTACCCCTACCGTCGCAGCGGCACTGATCCGCCCTAATGGTTTCATGCCAAGTTCTGCGGCCATTTCCTCGGCACAAAGAACGGCTACTGCCGCGCCATCCACGATCCCGGAGGAATTTCCGGCCGTCTGCACGCCATCTGTGGCAAATACCGGATCGAGTGCAGCTAATTGTTCAATCGTAGTGGTTCGCGGGTGCTCGTCTCTTTCTAGACCGACCATTTTTTTGGGTAGCACTACCTTGCGTGCCTGTAGACCTGCTGCCTCCAGTTTACCGGCAGCGACAGTCGTCACCTCGCTGGTGAACCGTCCCGCGGCCCAAGCCGCCGCTGCGCGATCCTGGCTTCTGATAGCCAGAGCGTCGACTTCTTGGCGCGCTATGGCATAGCGTTTGGCAAGGTTTTCCGCGGTCTGCCCCATGCTGTTGCCGCAAGCCGGGTCGAACAACTCGGCAATCAGCGTGTCTACGAAGTCCGGCTTGCCCATATCCATCCCGAGCCTGGCTCCATAAGATGCCAGCGGGTTGCGGGTCATACTCTCGGTGCCGCCGCAGAGGACCGTAAATGCCTTGCCCAGGGCGATCTGTTCCGCTCCGGCGATCAGAACTTCGAAACCGCTGCCGCAAATACGTCCCACCAGCGCGGCGGGGACATGCTGCGGTATGCCAGCGTAAAGCCCGATATGGCGCGGCAGATAAAAGGCATCCGGGCCACTTTGACCCACCGCGGCAAAGATGACCTGGTCGATGTCTTTGGCCAGGCAACCACTTTGCGCCAGGGCAGCGCGGGCTGCGATGATACCCAGGTCAGTAGGCGATACGCGAGCCAGCGCACCCATGAACTTGCCGAACGGTGTTCGCTGGGCAGCCGTGATGACGATGCCTTCATACCGAGCACCGAAACCACCAGCTTCCCCCCGAAACCCGAATGCTCTAGCTTTCAAGCCTGTCTCCTCTTATCGCCGCCTGGTCATTGCTGCTCTATACCGCTTAGCATACGGTTATTCTACAACCATTGAGTGCGGTACGGCCCGGTAGCGGAAACGGTCTATTCATGCCATTACGGGAACAACTGCCTCGGAACGTTGTTCCAGAGCCTTCACCAGCCGGGTGAAAGTTTCGTTCAGCGGGGCCGGAACATGGGCCAATGCCGCATAATGAGCGATGCGCCCGTTCATGAAATCTATCTCTGTTTCCCGCTTATTTTCGATATCTACCAGCATGCTAGGTTTGTGCGGCCCGGCCTTCCGTAGATATTCCCAGCAAGCTGTGAAGAAGTCAGCGCCAAAATCATAACCATTTTTGCTGGCAACTGCGATGCATTCTTCCAGTAGATCGGCCACCAGCTGCGCGGTGTGAGTTCCCGCCATCACGGCGCTCATGGTAAGGCCCGTCACCGCGGAAACCGGACTTAGCACCGCATTGCGAATAGTTTTCTCCCACTCGTAGTGCTTGATGTCAGCTTCCGCACGCGTCTCGAGCGCAGCAGCGGTCAAAATATCTGCCAATTCATCGGCATGGTGGCAATCCTTGGTTTGGCACACGCAACCGATGTGATTGGGCTGGTGGAAGAAACTCATATGAATCCGGCCCGGGGAAACGATACTGCCGGCGTAATTGATGACCACGCGGAAGATCCGGTGCTCGCTCAGGGTCTGTGCGATCAGTTCTGCGGTATCCAGACCATTCTGGAAACTCACCACCGTGGCAGCAGGATCGAGAATAGCCCCCACTTCCGGGAGAATACGCGGCAAAAGACATGCCTTGACTGCCAGCACCACTACCGCTGGCTTCACTGTTGCCAAAGCACTGATGCGGTTGAAACCGCCACTGACCTTGGCTTGCTCCTCTCGCAACCCCGCTAGAAAAATACCGTCTTGCAAGATAGCTGCCAGATGCTCTTGCCAGACATCGACCACAAAAACCTCATGTCCACCTTTCATTAGATGGACCGCCAAAACTGAACCAACTGGCCCCGCGCCCACGATTCCGAATCGCGTGGCTTACTTCCCCCAGAATCTCGGATAAAACTCAAGGGATGATAGCAATTCAGCTTGCTAGATGTCCAGAAGGTGGGACCCGGGGGTACACGTTGCAAAGCGCTCCGCTAAGAGCGAAGCGCTGTTTTTAAGGAAGGCGGCGTGGTTGGAAGTTCGGATGACCTACAAAATTCGTTTTTTATTTTACATGGCCTGCTGTACAGACTCGCGGAAAGTGGCTACTTGCCATAATTGTTCGACTCGCTTCTCGATCTTGCGAACCTCTAGCGAAAAGTCTATATTGTAAAGCTCCTTTATCTTTGCAAACATTCGGAGCTGTCCTTCCAGTTCTTTCAATTGTATTTGTGTTTCATCGCATTTAACGTGTGTATCCATATCTCGATCCTCCGCGCTCCCTTTAATAACACTCTATTACCAAGATCGACGGTAATCGCCGTCACTTTAGGTGAGTACAGGCAACAACCCGAATAATTTTTCGGAGGCAGGGATGTATTATCGGCCAGGTAAACTAACTGAGGCACTGGAATTGAAGGCTCAGCTCGGGCCGAAAGGAGTATTATTGGCCGGTGGTACGGATTTGCTGGCAGGTATAGCCAAGGGGCGCATGGACGTAAGGCACTGGATCGATCTATCGCGCTTGGAAGAATTGACAGTACTGCAGCGAGAGGGCAAAATCTGGCGGATCGGGGCTAGTTGTACTCACGCTCGGCTCGAGACTTTACCCATTTTGGCGATCGCCCAAGCAGCACGTGCGATTGGCAGCCCGCAAATTCGCAATCGGGGGACAGTAGGCGGAAATCTTGGCACCGCCAGCCCAGCCGGCGATTTGAGTGTTGCGCTCCTGGCTTGTGCCGCCGCGGTGGAATTGTTGTCTTGTCGAGGCGCACGGCGCGTCGAATTATCAGAATTTTTCTTGGCGCCGGGCCGAACCATGATGGCTCCAGACGAGCTGATTGTCGCGGTATACGTTCCGGAAATTCTCGCCTCAGACTTTCGCAAGCTCGGTAAGCGCCAAGCCGTAGCTATTTCAGTGGTTTGTGCCGCGGTGGCCAGACTCGCAACCGGCGCGGTATTAGTTTCATTAGGATCGGTAGCTCCCACGCCGCTGCGAGCGAAAAGTAGTGAGGATTTCTTGGCCAAGCATGGTCTGAGTGCTAGCAATAATGCCCAGGCAGCTCAGCTAGTCTCTGCGGAAGTACAACCCATCGACGATCAGCGAGCGTCTGCCGCGTATCGCAGGGCCATGTCCGGGGTGCTTACCAGACGTCTGCTGGATCAATTACTCGAGAAGTGAAGGTGTATACCCAATGGTGCACAGTACAACGGTTGAGAGCCAGATCGAGCAGGGAGATTTTCCCTGGCGCCTGCAATTTGTTTTGAATGGCCAAGAACTCGAGATTGCCATCGATCCCACCCATACGCTTTTGCAAATTCTGCGCGATGAGCTGGGGCTTACCGGGACCAAGGGGGCGTGTCTTCAGGGTGAGTGCGGTTCCTGTACCATCCTGGTGGATGG
>JACQUT010000213.1 GCA_016267585.1 Cyanobacteria bacterium NC_groundwater_1444_Ag_S-0.65um_54_12 | reverse complement strand
GGTTTTGGAAGCTTCACGGATATAGATCGCCGTAGCCTGGGGTTTTTGAAACCAGTAATCCATTTTGCTAGAGAAAAGCTCGCCAGTTTGCACATTTTTGATGTAATTAGTCACCAGCGCGTGAATATTGTTATTGCGGGAATAAGTTTGTGATACTGCATAGCGCAGCTGGGCAATCTCGGCACTGGGATCCGGCTTGGAAAGCTGTGGGTTATCGCCTCCAGGCTTGGCTGGCGCCAGCCGGAGATCCTTCAACTGTCCACCGGTATCTGATACGGTAGTGATAGACGTACCGCAGCTATTGAGCCCCGCCGAAAGGCCCATGACCAGTGCATAAAAAAGTAATTTGCTTCGCATCAGTTTATGTGTCCCCGCTATGCCAACTATCGGTGAAAAAGACATCGAGGATTCTTGTCGAAGGCTAAAGCAAGGTAAAGGCTCTATTAAAGTGACGTTCGATACTGTTCAAGCGGCAGAGATATCTGGTCTGAGCAGTCATTCTATCTCTTTCAAGACCAGATATCTCTGGGTAGCCTGGTGACTGATTCCTGAATGTTATCGGCAGCTTAGCCTTGCTTTAACAGCAAAGCAGCAAGTGCGCTTTTGCCCAATACGATAAAAACTTATCGATTGAGGAGGATAAGTGCCAGCAATGGTTGCAAACCGAATACTAGCTGCCTCGAACGGCGTCTATCTGCAAAGAAATTCACCGGCTGGCCGAGGGGCTGGTCCCGCAATGGTTCGGGAAGGTTCGGCGATAGTTTTTGTTGGCGATGTGTTCATGGGCGCGGCGCAGGGTATCGGTGATATGGTGCGCGGAACAGTACAGTTGTTCGTTCATCCGATCGCTACTCTCAAGGGACTGGCGATGCTCCCGGTCACCCTGGTCACCCGGCCAGGTGATCTGGTGCGGGGGTTTGCCGAGCCTTACATGGAAGCCATTTCCGGTGGACATTCCGGCAGAGCGATCGGACGCGGAATCGTCGAGATCGGTAGTATTTTCTTTGCTTCCAAGTTAGTGGCGAAGATGGGTGAAGTGGCGCACGGAGCTGGCAAAGCGCGATCTCTGGCGAAGATTGCTGGCAATGCCAAGAAAGCTGATGTGGTAACAGCGGTAGCAGATGAGAGCAACAAGCTGGCAAAACTAGCGATAAGTGCCGACAAAACTGGTAAGGTCAGCGCCATGACAACGATCGCCCACCAGGGTAAGAAACTAGCCAAGGTTACTACCAAAAGTAAAAGATTGCCAAAGCTTGCGACAACGGCGAATCTGACCGATCAAGCTAAAGTGACGACGGCGATCGCTAACAAAGTTGGCAATCCGCCCAGCACCATTACCAAGAAAATGACTCGCATGACCAAGAGTGGCCAGCTGAACAAGCGCATCCCGGCTGCTACGCCGCTGCAACAAGCTTTGTGGCACGAAACCAAGGTTACTGAGCTTTCTTATAGCAGCCGGCTCATGGTGTCGCCTGGGCAAGATCTGGTGCGTGTCACCCGTTTGCGGTACCAGGTAGTACGCCAGGTCCAGTTTGCCGAACCGATCAAGATAATTCGAGTACCGCTCAAGCGCCCACCACACAAGCGTCCCCTTGGCGTTGCCAAACCCTTTGCCAACGCTGCTAAAAAGTTAACCGCACGTGCCGAGCGCCTGAAGGCCATGGGGCAGGTGATAGAATCCCAGCGCCTATCAGCGCTTGCTACGCCGCTCAAGAGCGCTGGAAAGCTTTACGCTGCAGGAAAAAGGGAAGAAGCACTGACAATGTTTCGTGCTGCGCTAGGCAAGCCAGGAACGCTTGATGCGCTTAAACTTTCGAACAAGGCCGAGGAAGTGTGGTCTGCCTTTGGCAAGGGCAAAACCAAGCTGGCCAGGAATTAAGCCAAGCCGGTGAAATCGGTGGCGGAAAACGGCAAAGATAACTCGACTGGACAATCGAGCGGCGCGGCAGCGATGCTCAGAGCGTCTGGTGCGAAAAAATCCATGGCGTTCTGGTAGTTTGCAAATAGTACGGGATCCAGAGCTTTTGCTAGCAAGAGTGCTTCTGTCTTGCTGCGTAGCTCCATCGCCAAAAGCGCTGCTTTTTCTGGCTGGCCTTGCCAAGGGCGAGGATCCGCCTCGCCGATCCAAAAAGCACCGTATCCCCAGGGAGTAGCGCTCGGGAACGGATCGATCGGTAACCCGTTGATCGTCAGGTTGAAGTGAAGATGTGGTGGGATCCAGGGTTTGTACTTGGTCAATATCCACCCGCTGGCGCCCGAATACGCTAGCAAATCGCCCCGGGCCACCTCCTGTCCAACTGCGACAATGCTAGAAGAAAGATGGTGGTAGCTGGTGCCGTAACCACCGCCATGATCGATCCAGAGATAATTTCCACCCAGGGGCTCGGCTCCGACCCTTCGTACGATGCCAGCTGCCGGGGCCACGATTCTGGTGCCTCTGGGCACGACGAAATCGGTTCCCGGATGCCCCTCGTAGGTTTGCTGGCGTCCTCGCCAGTCCCGCGCGTGGCGCAGGGAAATAGTACGACCGTAAATGCGATCGCGCGCGCCATGGTCATAGTACATGTACACGGGTAGCCGGTGCCCGCGCGTCCGGATGCCAAGATAAGTTAGCGAACCAAGTAATGGTCGCAGTAGTCGTATTGCCGAGGGATCGATACGATAGGCATCAGTATTGCCGCGTTCATGGGCAGCCAGCGTGCTGCCCCTTGGGTTAGCTAGATCGTTCATACCACTTCCCGTTAGCTCACTTTCCAGCGAGTTTGCCGTCCTTGGGAAAACTGTATCTGATACTCTAACGGCTTACCAGTAATCAACTCTACTGCCGGTACCCGCTTTATTGCTTTCCAGCCTGCAGAAAAGTTCACAGTAAATATATCTGCCGTATCCTTGAAATTATGACCCAGATCAACATACCTCACCTTACTCCCCGTCCGCTATGCCTGGATCGAGGGGGCGCGATCCGCCAAGGGAGGCATGGGCGAGGAACCGGTGTGGCACTAACGACCGCGACCTCAGGCGTCGGATATTTATTGCTAGCTGGGGGCATAAAGAAATCTGGCAGTGAACGGGCCGATGAATGGTTACGCTGGCAATAAACTGCACGCAGGAGGAACTGATGTGAGCGCTGACAACAGCGACACCAACGGTAATAGAATGGATGCCCAGCGCACCAAGGAGGCGCTGGGCATCGGAGTGGCCACGCACAGTTTGAGCGATTTTATCGATACTGCTTCGAACGACCTTTTCGACAAGTGCGGCAAATTCGCTTCCTTCCTCGCTGATGCCCGCGCCCGCGGGCTATACCAGGCGCAATACCGGCTGACCATAACCGGACCGCTCGATCATCGCATATTGGTGCAAGATCCTTTCGGTAGCGGTCTGCGCGAGATGATCTGCTTCGATTCGAACAGTTACCTCGGATTGCATATTCATCCGCGAGTGCTGGCTGCTGTGCACCGTGCGCTCGATCATGCTGGTTACGGTACGCCCAGTGCACAATTGCTAGGTGGTACCAGCCGCTATTTGCGCGAGCTAGAGGAGACCGTCAGTAATTTCTATGGTCGCGCTGACACGGTTATTTTCCCTTCTGGCTACGCTGCCAATGTGGGATCTCTCACGGCCCTGCTGCGCCCGAATGACCTGGTGGCACGCGATCGCTTCGCGCATGCTAGCATTCATGACGGGTGTCGCTGGTCGGGTGCTAGCTGGGGGCGAGCCTATGACCATGATGACATGGCGGATCTGGCAGGGCTGATGGCCCAGCAGGCTCCGCAAGCCAAAGGCAAGCTCATTGTCACCGACGGTATTTTCAGCATGCATGGCCGAGTATGCAATTTACCAGAGCTGCGAGCAATAGCCGATCGCTACCAGTCCAAGCTGATGATCGACGAAGCGCATTCCCTTGGTGTTCTCGGGTCCTCTGGACATGGTCTGGAAGAACATTTCGGTTTGCCTGGCAGCATAGATGTGCTGATGGGAACGTTCAGCAAAGCCCCTGGGGCAGTTGGCGGCTATGTGACGGGCAGCACCGATCTGGTTGATTATCTACGCTTCTTTGCTCGCTCTTGTATGTTCACGGCCGCTTTGCCGGCAGCTACTTGCGCTGGTCTCACCGAAGCTTTTCGCATAATGCAAGAAGAGCCTGAGCACCGTGAGCAGCTCTGGGTCAATGCGCAGCGTCTTTGGCAGGGTTTACATGAGGTAGGATGGCTGGTGCCACCACTAGAATCGCCTATCATCACAGCTTTCGTTGGTGCAGACAAACTACTTTGGGCAACCAGCATGGAGCTTTACGAAGCTGGAATAAAATGCGGGAACGTCAGCTTTCCCGCGGTACCGCGCGGCGAAGCTATTCTCCGCATCACTGCCAATGCTCGGCACACACCAGAAGAGATCGATCGCACAGTAGCAATACTGGAGCGCATCGGTGCTGATTATGGCATTCTGGGATGTAATGCTGCAGAGATTCAGGAAATTGGTGCAGCACTTCCGCTGTCGCTACTAGAAAGAGGGCGTGACAACCGGCAGTCTGCTGCGTTTTCGGCGCTGACCGACACCCGGTGAACCATCAGGCTGCCCCCTATCCGCTCAGTAGCCCGAGATTCTGGGACGCCTACTGGATTACCTTGCGTCCTTATCTTTTCTTCGTGTCCGGTACCGGCGGGTTGGTGGGTTTAGCAGCAGCGCCGGATCTTTCGCCAGGCGCACTGGGATCTGCCTTTCTGGCTTTTTTCGCTTCCTACGGGCTGGGCCAGGCATTGACCGATGTCTCGCAAATTGACACTGATTCCATCTCCTCGCCTTATCGGCCACTGGTACGTGGCGAGATCACGCCACGGCAAGTTCTGCTGATCAGTCTGAGCGGTCTGCTCCTTTGTGCGGTAATTCTGGCGGTATTGAATCCCTGGACACTGATCTTTTCCTTGGCTGGTGTAGCTGGCTTGGCCAGCTACACGACCTTCAAACGCTACTGGTGGGGCGGACCACTCTGGAACTCCTGGATTGTAGCACTGTTACCAGCTATTGGCCTGCTCTGCGGTAGTACTGGTTGGCAAGGACTGCTTCGTCATCCCTTATC
>JACQUT010000212.1 GCA_016267585.1 Cyanobacteria bacterium NC_groundwater_1444_Ag_S-0.65um_54_12 | reverse complement strand
GCGACGAGATCTTTGCCATCACGCTGCGTGGTAACGAGGAGGAACTTCGTCATACCTTGATCGGTTAACGCTTGATTGACGTAGCTATTATGGGAAACACTGCCAACCCGGTAACAACTTCTTCCAGGCGACTACTTACTTGGTGGTTGGCAGCCGGGTTGGTCGGGGCAGATATCGGAACCTCGGTTTTCTACAGCACGGGAGTTTTGTTACCACATGTAGGATTTGCCGCACCTTTCTTCATCTTGCTCGTGATGGTTTCCTTGTGGCTATTCAAGACAACCTATCAAGAAGGTTGCTCGGTAAATCCAGTCAATGGTGGGGCCTATGCCATGATGCTAGCGACTATTGGCCGTCGAACTGGCTTGGCTATTGGCTCTCTTACCATCATTTCGTATCTGGCAACTGCTGTGGTCAGTGCCCTGGCGGGCTCCTACTATTTATCATCGCTCTGGGCGGGGAGCTGGCCACAATGGCTTATCGTGGCTATAGCTGCCATTCCGGTGGTGGGATTTGCGCTGCTCAACTTGTGGGGTCTCAAAGAATCCACGCGCATCGTCTTTGCTATCGCGGCGTTTCATTTTGTCATGCTGCTGGTGATGGATGTGTGGGGACTTTGGCAGGCTTTCACGCAAGGGGCCGAATGGTCGCGCTTGTGGCATGGCCTGGAGCAACTCAAACCGCCAGGAATCTTGCTGGGTTTTGCCGCAGCTTTCGTGGGGATAACCGGCTTCGAGTCCGCTGCGCAAATAGTGGAAGAAATAGAGCCACCGCGAACGGCGTCCATCAAAAAGGTGTATCTGGCCATCGTCATTCTAGTCAGCATAACTGCGCCTATCTCTTCACTGCTAGCAATAGTCTTGCTAAGTGAGCCGCAAATCAATACCTACAAAGAGAACATGTTATCGGGATTAGCCTTGATTCAAGGTGGACAGCCCTGGCTCATTTTACTGGTGATGAACGCCATGCTTACACTATTTGCTGCTGTCAATACCGCATATGCTGGAGTCACCGGACTATTGACCACGATGAGCCAGCAAGGGAACCTACCAGAGATAGTGCTCCGGCGCTGGTGCGATCGGTTTCCTTTCTTGAAAGGTTATCCTTACGCAGCTTTGCCGTTCATGGTCGTTTGTTTGGCCATGCTGGCAGTTTTTCCCGGGAATGTAGAACAACTAGCTGCAATATATGGCATGGCGTTCTTGGGGGTAATGATTTCTTATTGTGCTGGCGTAATATTGACACGCATGTATCGAGTAGCAAAGGTAGCAAGAGCACAGTATGTGAGCCGCTGGGTAGTTCGTTGGCGCGATCGCCAGCTGCCGCTGGCTCCCATAATTGGTGGCAGCCTACTAGTACCGGCGGAACTGATATTGCTAGGTACGACCAAAGATGCCAGGGATCTGGGAGTCATACTGCTATTGGGCGTTTTGCTCATCATGGCGCTTTATCGCCAGGGGGTAGTAGAGCGACGTATGGTACAGCTCCCGGATCTGCGCCTAGGCATGGGCCGTTTTCGCGGCATCAGAGTACTCCCGGATGATTTGGCCAAGCTAGTACTTTGTATATCTTATATAGATTTGGTGCGCCTGGTAAATTTGCTCAGCTACCTATTGAAACGGCATAGTTCCTCTGGACCGCTAGAGATCGTAGTTTTCCACGCGCAGCCCAGTGAAGAGCCTATCGGATGGTTCGAGGAACTACAACGCCTGATAGCGCAACAACTGGAGGAATTCGATCTGTTCATGAGCAAGGAATTCATCCTGACGGTCAAGATCCTGCCTGGTAATCTCGTCGAGGTACTGCCTGAGTATTTCAAATCAAACCCCTTCACGGCTGCATATATGGGCACCGGCAGCGACCCCGAACGGAGTGAACGATTACGTGGTTATTTATCTAACGAGTTGGATCTCAATGTGACCAGGCTGGACGAAGTGATGATACCGAAGGGGCCGGGAGTTTGGTTCGAGCAATGGCTGCAGGAGCGCAGTGCATGAGACGGCGTAGTGTTTTTCTACATCAACAATTCGCAAGTCAGCTCGCATCATGAGCAGAAGAACGTAAATGGAGATGTATTGCAATGACCGGATGGAAGCCACCATCGATCGAGACAGAGCGTCTATTACTCAGGCCATTACTCAATTCCGATGCCGAAGCTCTGTTCTCGTACTGTTCTAACCCTGCCGTTACCCAGCACGTTGGTTGGCATCACGGCACCATAGAAGATAGCTTATCGTTTATCGACTATGCGCTCGGTTCCTATGCGAAAATGGCACCTGATCCTTGGGGCTTGGTCCTGAAGGAAAACGGTGACCAGATTGTTGGCCATGTCGGTTGCTTCTGGGTCAAAGAACCGCATTCCATGGAGATTGGTTGGATCCTTGCCGAGAAGTACTGGGGTCAGGGCTTGGCTACAGAAGCCAGTAATGCTGCCATTAATTTTGTCTTCCGAGAGCGAAACATAATCCGGCTTCAGTGCACCTTGAGCACGGAGAATGATGCTAGCCGCAGAGTAGCCGAGAAGCTGGGAATGAGGTTCGAAGGCATTCACCGGTGCTCGGAATTTGTCAGAGGCCGCTTTTTTGATACGGCTTATTATTCTATTTTACGCAGTGAATGGGAAAGCAGCTGAGCGGTGGTTGGTCGTAGCAGATCATTTTTCGCCGTATCCATTTGGTGGGGTTGAGTAGCAGTGGGGAGACCGTAACCGGGTACGGACGTTTCGAAAGAAAGAGCGAAGATAAGGAGACAGGATGTGAAGGTACTGGTTATCGGCGGCACCGGATTCATAAGTGGCGAGATCGTTCGCTTGACCAGGGAAGCAGGGCACCATTTGACGCTTTTTAACAGGGGCAAAGCGGTATCCAATCCTGATATACCCACCATATTCGGTGATGTCGATGATCTCGTTTCCTTTAAAGACCAGCTGGTAGCTTTGAATCCCGAAATAGTCGTCCATTGTATTTGCAGTACCCAGAAGACATCTCGGGACCTGGTGGAAGTGTTCAAGGGGCAAGAGACTAGACTTCTGGTACTGAGCTCGCTGGATTGCTATGATCTTTTTCAAAAGACGGTTCGAGACCATGAGATCTACGGCTTTCCTGTCAGTGAAAATGGGCCTCTGGGTTCGATCCAGTATTATTACCGCGGCCTCACCAAAAACCCTGAGCGTGACACTTATGATAAGAACTTGATGACCTCGGTGCTATTGAGCGCCAGCAATGAGGGTAATATCGTCAAGCCGACCATCTTTCGTTGCCCCATGGTATTTGGACCCAAAGATCCACAGTATTTGTCCAGGCACGGCT
>JACQUT010000219.1 GCA_016267585.1 Cyanobacteria bacterium NC_groundwater_1444_Ag_S-0.65um_54_12 | reverse complement strand
TGACAAGCTAACTATTTTCTTTGTCATTTTGTTAATTCCCTTACCAAAATTTTTATAGCCAATTCAAATAATCAGTTAGATTTACAAGATTTTCCGCATGATACTAATAATATCATTGTTAATTGTAGCAAAATGGAGGGTCCGATGGCTATTTCAACGCGTCTACCGGTAAGTTCCGATCTGCAGAAAAGTGCGATAGGCGGCAAACCACCACTAGCGGCAGCAACTAGGCCGTTACCAAGGCAAAATAACCATACCATTTCACTAGACGACTATCAGTATGCCAAAATTGCCAAGTTGCCTTCTGCCGGGGAAAAACCGCAATTAGCTGCCAATAGTTCCGGCGCAAAGACACGTTGGCGCATGATGAATAGCAACCTGGCGCTAGGCAAACTGCTGGCAACTCGGCGCTGGGACTGGTCTACCAGATCGATCGTGCCGGCTACTGGCTTACCGGTAGCAAGTGTCATCCCCCAAAAACCGCCGAAGAGTGTTGCAAAAAAGCCGATCGCCAATGACTTCTGGGGGCAAGCGCTAAACCAGCTAGGTAATTTATGGAATGGTATAAAGCAGGCAGGTTCCTGGCTCATGAAGCAAGCGAAAAAGCACAGCAACACCCTGCTCTTGGCAGCTCAAGTCGCCGCTTGGTTAACGCCAGGTTGGCAAGGGGTGGCGATAATCCTGGCAGGTTATCAACTTGCTAAAGGAGCATCACTACTGCATGACGGCATCAAGAAGGGTAACTGGCAGCAGACCCTGGATGGCGGAATTTCTTTGGCAAGCGCTTTTGCGGGTGGCATTGGCGGCTGGGGAGCCAAGACACTGACGCAAGGCATAGCGGCAGCTTCTCAGCAAGTATCTTCCTTGCTAGACCTTTTTTCGAACAGCCAAGATCGCATAGAGGGAAGCGATGACAGCGAACAAGAGGAAAGCAGTGATACGTAAACCCGTTGGCATGCTCGATACCTTCACCAAGTAAGGGGCAATGATCACTGCAGCAATGGTATTCCATAGCAAGAGCGGAGCCAGAAAGCTAACAGTCTGCTCCGCTCGCTGCAACGATAGGCCTGACACTAAAGTGCTAGCGAAACATCCGGTCAAGAAAGCTGCCAAAGGTAACAGCTGTAAGAGGTAACCTAGCAGGAAGGGCAGTGCGGTCAGCAGCAAGACTGCCAGGACAGGCAATAAGCGAGCTCTTTCATCAGTCAATTGACGTAATCGTTCACAGCTGTGGGGTACCAGAAAACCTGCCACCAGCATGGCGAAAGTATATGGTTGATCGATGGCTATACCGCTTTGCTGCAACTGGGCTCGCTCCAGGAAAAGGTACAAGAACAGACGAGCAGTAAAAATCGCCATGAGCAGGGTAGCCAACCACCGGAGACAAGGGAGCTTGCTCATGGTCAACGGTAAAAAAGCTAGTGCTGCCAAGCCGATTCCCGCGACGCCATACAGCCGGTTTACCAAGAGTAATACGCCACCGTTCAGTATCACCAGAGCAATGGTAAACAGGGGCGGCAAATAATCCGCTTCTTGGTGCTTCGTGATCAAGGCAGCAGGCGACTGTGCGGTATCACTAGCAATCAATGCTACAAGCGCTGAACTGATCGTTGCGCTACCGATGCCCCAGAGCACCGGGAATAAGGTGTTTTCCAGGCGAAAGACATGAAAAGCTAGTAGATATGCTAGTCCGCCGCTAAGGGCAATGGCCAAAAAGGTGGAGAATAGCGGTTGGTGCGGCAAGACGAGGACACTAGCTACCATTGCTAGCATGAATGCTGCAGTCAGCACGAGGGGGAATGCTTCGCCCAGCTGATAGACAGGGATTTTCAGATTGCCGGCCAGTATCGCACCAGAGATGTCGGTGAGCTGGGCTGACAGCATAGCCCCATGGATAGCCGATGTCTTTCGCTGATATGCCGCGGCGGTGATCGCTGGCAACATGCTGCCGATTGCCACCCCCAATACTAGTTCTGCATGCCAATCTGGATCAGGCAAGAAAGCTAACGCCAGCGACCAAGGAACCAGACAACATGCCAGACGTCCGATAGTAATTAACCGTGTGTCACACTTCAGCTGTAATGTGAAAGGACCGAGGAGCAGCGCGGTAGTCAAGATACCAGTGGTAGCAATCGCTCCGCCTAGTACGAGTCTCCTGGGCCAGGTGGGAGTAAACCAACCCAGGAGAATCGCCAGGAGTATTGTCAACAGTGCAGCAACCAAACGGATCTCTGGCGTCGGTAGCAAAGCCTGACCGGTCTGGCCAGCGGGTTCCCCTATTAGCAAAGCGCCGGCGCTTTTACCAGCAATCGCTCCAATCAGTAGCGCGATGGCACAGCTGGTAGCGGTTGCCAATAGCAAGAAAACCGGAGCGACCATGGCAAGCGGCATCAGGTGTTACTGGTCTCCCTTGGATAAATAGCTAATCAACGATCAGTCGTGATTTTACCACCAGTTACTCTGGACAAGCGTTCAGGGATATGAGAGTATCCTGGCCGTCTATGTCTTATCGTGTGACACTCATACCCGGAGACGGAATAGGTCCAGAGATTACTGCAGCAACCGTGCGTTGCCTGGCCGCTACTGGTGTTCGGTTTGATTGGGAAATTTTTGAAGCCGGATCCGAGTTTGTCAATAGAACCGGTCGGCCAGATCCTTTACCGGGCGAGTTACTGGACGCTATTTCACGTAACCATCTTGCCTTGAAGGGTCCGCTCACCACCCCGATCGGTACGGGATTTCGCTCGGTTAACGTTGCGCTGCGACAGGCGCTGGATCTCTTTGCTTGTGTGCGACCCTGTAAAAACTATCCAGGGATTCCCTCACGTTACCAGAACATTGATATCGTGATTTTCCGGGAGAATACCGAAGATCTTTACGCTGGCATCGAGTTCCAATCCGGTACGGAAGCATTCGGTGAGATAAATGGTCTGGTGGCAGGTTATAACCATCGCTGGCTACGCCATAATTCCGCCGTCGGAATCAAGCCCATTTCAGAGTTCAGCTCGCGGCGTATCGTACGCTTTGCTTTCGATTATGCTGAGCGCTTGCGGCGACGCAAGGTAAGCATCATTCACAAAGCGGAAGTAATGCGGCTATCCGATGGCCTGTTTCTGGAAGCGGCAAGACAGGTGGCGCGCGACTACCCGGAAGTACAGTATAGTGATTTGCCGATTGACAACATCTGCGATCAACTGGTACGGGAGCCGGAATACTTTGATATCTTGGTACTCAGTAATTTATTCGGCGATATCATCTCGGATCTTTGCGCTGGCTTGATCGGTGGCCTGGGCGTTGCGCCCGGTGCTAACATCGGTACCCGCGCGGTAGTTTTCGAGCCAACTCATGGTTCGGCGCCGGATATCGCTGGCCAGGACAAGGCAAACCCCACCGCGCAAATCCTTTGCGGTGTGATGTTGCTACGCCATCTCGGGGAGATAGCAGCCGGCGATCGCCTGGAAAACGCTTTAAAAGCGGTGTTGCAAGCCGGAATTCACCTGACGGCCGATATTCATCCCGAAAAAGCGAAAGCAGTGGGAACCGCTGCTTTCGCTGATGCTGTCATGGCAGCGCTCTTCTAGCGGCGCGTGAGATCTGGCGGTACAGCATTTACTTTAGTTTGTCTTCTAGTTCCCTTAACAAGATGTCCGTATCAGGGCTCATCATATAGATAGCCTCAGCGAGGCTGATTGAGCCGTCCTTATTACGAT
>JACQUT010000208.1 GCA_016267585.1 Cyanobacteria bacterium NC_groundwater_1444_Ag_S-0.65um_54_12 | reverse complement strand
CTCCATCACACTTCACGAGTTTGCACATGCTGCAACTGCCTCTTACCTGGGTGATCCTACCCCACGTGAGGCTGGACGAGTTTCTATCAATCCACTGGTGCACCTCGATCCGTTAGGCATGTTAATGATTATTTTCGGCCCGATCGGTTGGGCACGCCCGGTTCCGGTAAATCCCAACTATTTGGGTCGTTGGGGCAATTTACTAGTAGCGGCGGCTGGACCGCTGACCAACCTCTTTCTTGCAGCCCTGGCAATGTTGGTACTCAAGCATCAAGCCGAATTAATATCGCTAACAAATTGGCCAATAAACCTCTTTTTACCATTTCAAGTGGCATTAGGGATCAATTTGGGCCTGGCTATATTCAATTTACTACCCATTCCGCCGCTTGATGGTTCGCAAATACTATACAGTTTATTGCCGCCGGTGATGAGACCAGTATTTCATCATATCTTGCCTTATGGTGTGGTAATTTTGATCGCCATGGTAATATTTCCGTTTGGTGGCCATTTATTGAGCGGGATACTACAAATCGCGGAAAATGGGCTATTCCAATTGCTTCCATGACCAGATTTCGCCAGGTATGGCAGTACCTATTCGAAAGATTGACGCTTCAAGACCTTAGAGAAGCCGCGTTAGTATTATCTACCGAAGAATTTGCGCTATTTATTCGCATGTTGCCGCCGGATCAGGCTCATGGAGCGCGAGTAGCCAGGCGGTTGAGCAATATTGGAGCGCCACACCCGGTAATGGTCGCGGCTTACTTGCATGACGTGGGAAAGCCGGAAGGATATGGCCTTTTTTGGCGTAGCATGCTGGTAGTGTGGTCTAGCTTCGAACGAAAACGCTCATTTGGCGCAAACACTCGCTCTCGTTGGTACTGGGCGCAGCAGATCTACCACTTTCACCCCGAATACGGTGCCTTGACGCTTATCGCTGCTGGCTCAGCGCCCGAAGTCATAGCATTGGTGCGCGGCACTAGCAGCACTGCTTGGTACGAAGAATTGCGCCACGCCGATGAACAAGGTTAGCATCGCCACCATAACCATTGCGGGGGCAGGATTTGAACCTACGACCTCCGGGTTATGAGCCCGACGAGCTACCGGACTGCTCTACCCCGCGAATAGTGAGTTTAGCACACTAATAATAATCGAGCAAATAAATCTGGATTACCTCGCTTGCTTTCCAACTTGTCAGCCCAAGAGTGAGGCAGGCTCGCTGCTCGTGCCACCGGATACCTATATTTTGAAGGCGGTAAGGGATTTCAGCCGGTCAATCCCCGTTGCGACGAACTCGGCTAACTTCTTCTTCCCGACGTGCCACTGACCTTGGAAGGCTTCACTGAAGGGAACCATTCCCGGTAGGTCCACATCCATGATGCCATGCACCTGTCGAATTTTCCCCTGGCCCGAAATGGCGAGCTGATCCAGGCACACCTCTCGGTTGAAGTACCTCGACATATTGTAGATTGCCGCTTTGACCTGGGAGGCGATCGCCTCTTCTTTGGCCGCCAAGACCTTTGACTGGAGGACCTTACGACCTGTCTTGCTTATTAACGTTCCGCTGACGAACATTTCTTCCTCCTCTTTCTTTCCGATCCGTGTCGCGATCGGAACAGAAAACTTATCGCCGGGAGAGCGATGCAAGGTGCCTCTCGGTCGTTATAGTTGGGTTAATTGTCAGTATCGTGGGTCGCACGCATTCGCTTACGCCTTATCGCTAGCGCTGGCGGATCCTGTCATCTCGGTAGGCGCCATTGCTGCATCGCGTAATGGGGTAGGGAGCCATAACTGATATTTGCCGAGTTGTTGCTTACGAGGGGATTGTTCGAGAATATATCGGTACTTCTGGCTGAAATTCGTGAAGGTGAAGCAGTAGTCGATTTTAACAAAGAAAATGTCTCGGAATAAGAATCATAAAGCTGCGATGCATTACCAGGTTTTCGCCCGGCAGCGGTTGGCGGGATGGTTTTTTGAACCGTATTACCTGTAAAGGGAAGCGGACCTTCGTCAATATTGGTCATAATATGCCGTATTTTCGCCAAGAAGCTATGCCAGCTAGTGAACCATCCCATCTCTCTCTCCTTTGTCAAGAATTCAAGTTGATCCAAAATCGCTGAATAGACTATAATGCAATAACGTATATGATGTCAATACAATTTTGTATTATTGAATCAACAATCGGCTAGCCGATTTCTTTACAATTCTTTTACTTAATTGGCCTATTTTGTGGCCAATTGCACGACGCTATACCGATTATCATATGATTATTCTACAACCACAGTGCGGGTACGGCTGGCGGTGTGTGCAACCGGTCAGCGGTATCGGTATCGGAAATGGTCTAAAGGAAAGATTTTGCGCCGTGATGGGTAGTAACCGGTGGGAGCTGGCTGGTACGATCTAGGCCATGCAACGATGGTACTGGTGGAATCTTATCCTGCTGCTGTTGCCGGCAAGTATTGGCCTGGCGATCGCCCAACCTGCCAGCGATGAAACAGTAGGCCGCAAATTCGCAGCAGCACGTCTACGTGCGGTGGCGGATGGCGATATGGTTGGCGCGGTTAGTATCTTGCAACAATTGCTAGAGCAAGCTACTGGCTCCGAGCGAGTAATGG
>JACQUT010000211.1 GCA_016267585.1 Cyanobacteria bacterium NC_groundwater_1444_Ag_S-0.65um_54_12 | reverse complement strand
GCTTTTACGATCAGCTTGGGAACTTGGCATCTCATGGTGGGATACTTCAAATGATTACGGAACGCATCAGCACGTACGGTTCGGTTTGCAAGGGATCGATCGGTGGCAATTGCAAATTTCTACCAAGAGTCACGCCGAAAGTTGCCATGCCGCAAGACGCGATTTAGAGCTAGCGTTAGCGGAATTAGGGGTAGAATTTATCGACCTCTATTTTCTTCATGAAGTTGATTCTCCCCGGGAGCTAAAAAACCGACTGAGCGCGTACCGAGCGCTAAAACTAGCCCAAGCGCAAGGACTGGTACGGGCGGTTGGCCTTTCCACTCATAACATCGATACGCTAGAAGCTTGCCTGAACTGGGAAGAATTCGATGTGATAATGACCAATTTCAACCGTCATGAAGATCATATGGACGCCGGTCTGCAACACTACACCGCAGCGCTGAGTGCACATCATGCCGCCGGCAGAGGGGTGACGGTGATGAAGGCGGTCGGTGAAGGAAGGCTAGCTGCCATGGCAACAGAATCGATTGCCTGGAATCTAGGTTGCTCCTTTGTCGACGCGGTACTGGTCGGCATGGATAAATTGGCAGAGGTCAGGCAGAATGCGGCGCTGGCCGCTCTTGCATGAAGAGGTTGCCGATGGTAAAAGACCTGGTAGCAGTGACAGAAGAAAAAATTTTCCGATTGAATGTCGAGCGCGAGCAAATTGCGCATGAAGTTCTGGAGCGTGAGCTGGCGAGTAAGACCAGAACGCCGCATGAACTAGAACTGGTGCTCAATGATGTTGCTTTCTCCGAAATAGCACGGCTAGCAGAATCAGCTTCGCCTAAATTAGCCGAGTGGCAGTCACTCTACCGTCATCTCGGTAAGATGAATCAAGCAGCCAAAGAAGCCGAGCTCAAGCGTTTGATCGCTCATTACGTCAACGACGTGGTCGGCAACTTCAATCCCCGCGTCTATCGCTTCGCTACGCGCGCGGTGCCTATCGGCCTGTCACTGCTCTTGCGGCCACAACTCAATTTCCGACGGTTGCTCGATCTTTCCACCGTACGCGGGCGGATTTGCGTGGAAGGCGAGCTGGAACTGTTGCGCTCCTTGATAAACAAAGGCACGCTAATTCTGGTTCCCACTCATCTCTCCAACCTGGACAGTATCGTAGTTGGCTGGTCGCTTTATGCCAACGGTTTGCCGCCATTTATTTATGGCGCTGGCAAGAACCTGTTCTTCAATCCGCTAATCAGTTTCTTCATGCATAACTTGGGTGCTTACCGCGTTGAGCGTAACTGGCGCTTCACGCTCTACAAGGATGTACTCAAAACTTATTCGCAGGTGCTCCTGGAGCGCGGATATCATAGCCTGTTCTTTCCCGGTGGAACGCGCAGCCGTAGCGGGGAGATCGAACGCAAGCTCAAGCTGGGGTTACTGGGGACCGGACTTGCAGCGGGAATTCGTAATTTACAAGCTGGTCTTTCGCATCCTGGCATCTTTGTAGTACCTTGTACGATCAATTATCAACTCGTGCTGGAGGCCGAGACCCTGATCGATGATCACTTGAAGCGCGAAGGTCAATCGCGTTACATCATCGAGGATGACGAGTCATCGCGTTTTAGCCGAATCTGGGATTATGTTCGAAAAACTTTGGCGCTCGATGCCTCGTTGATCATTCGCTATGGAGCACCGCTGGATCTGTGGGGTAATCGGGTGGATGCCGCTGGCATAAGTCATGATCGCATGGGAAGGCCGATAGACACTCGACGTTACCTGCTGGTGGGAGACGAGATCAAGGCATCGCCACAACGTGATGCCGAATACGTGATCGAGCTGGGCGAACAAATTGTTCAGGCTTTCCAGCAAAATACCGTAGTTCTGGTCACTCATCTGGTAGCCTATGCCATCTTCAGCTTTTTGCGCCGTTCTTACCCACAGGCTGACCTCTATACGCTCATCAGGCTGCCGCAAGAAGAACCGCTAAGTTCGGAGACGGTATGGCGCGAAGTGGATCTGGTGCGTGGCCAATTGTTGCGCAAAGCCGAAGAAGCTGCCTTGACGTTGAGCGAGCAAGTGAGGAAAGGAACGGTCGAAGAAATTGTGAACGCTGCCTTGCATTACTTCAGCATGTACCACCAGCGACCGGTACTGCGACGGGTAGCTAGCGGGCTGCAAATCATGGATATGAAGCTGCTCCTGTACTATCATAACCGTCTTACGGGATATGGTATCGAGCGACTCGGCTACCAGGCAGGTCTACCGCTTGCCAGGGTGAGGCTTCAGGACGATTAATGGGACAGAATGTCGTAGGTGTGGTCGGTGGCGGGAGCTGGGGTACGGCGATCGCCCAAATACTTGGCGACAACGGGCACACTGTACGCTTCTGGATGCGCGATGCCGAGGTATGCCGGGCGATCAACCAAACCCGTCGCAACAGCAAGTATTTACCCCAAGCAATACTCGCTCCGCAAATCATAGCGACGACCGAATTGGCCAGCATCGGACCATCCTGTCGGGTAATTTTCCTGGTAGTACCATCGCATGGCTTGCGAGCGGTAGCACGTGAGCTAGGTGATCACCTGGATGGAGCGCATATCTTGATCCATGCGGTAAAGGGCATAGAGCCAGGAACCTACAAGCTGATGAGCCAGATCCTGCGCGAGGAGACTTGCTGCCGCAAGATAGGTGTCTTATCTGGCCCCAACCTGGCCAAAGAAGTAGCACTCCATCATCCCTCCGCCACTGCCATAGCTTCCCGTTTCGCAGAGGTCATCGAGGCCGGGCGTAACTTACTGTGGTGCCATGGCTTCCGGGTATACGGCAATGATGACGTGGTGGGCACCGAAATCGGTGGATCGGCGAAGAACGTGATGGCGATCGCCGCTGGCATGGCTCAAGGGCTCGGCTTTGGCATGAATACGATGGCTTTACTACTTACCCGTGGGCTGACGGAAATTGCGCGGTTAGGCCTGGCGAAAGGCGCCGATGCCCAGACATTCCAGGGTTTATCGGGCATTGGTGACTTGATGGCGACCTGCTTCTCCCCTTTATCGCGCAACTATCAAATCGGTTGGCGGCTGGCCAAGGGGGAGGCTTTGCCGGACATTCTTTCTGGCATGACCCAGGTAGCAGAAGGGGTACGTACCACGAGAACGCTACATGAATTGGCCAGGACCATTCCGATTTACATGCCTATCACCGCAGGGGTATACCGTATTCTTTTCGAAAAGGAAGCGCCCAAGGATGTACTAGAGAGCTTACTGGATGTCACTCGCAATGTTTACGAATTCGAGTCGGCTGCCACCATCAAATAATGACCGAGAAAGGGGATTTTGTATGCCGCGCGTTCCTACCGCATTCTTGCCTATCTGGACCAGCAGCTTGGCAGTTTGTTCCTTTTTACCTGTCATGCCAGCTAACGTTGCCGTCGCCGCACCGCTACTTGCCACTAACGCGGTACCAGCGGCTGCCGTCAATAACGAAGCTGGTGATGCCAACGTCATGGAAGGAGTGGAGAAGGCGGCCAGACGCTTGCAACGCATCCTCAAACAACTGAACCTTACCGCAGAGCAACGCAGCAAAATAGCTGCCATTCATGCTCGCTACAGCAAAGAGATAAGAGGTCTGGCAGAGCAGACACGCCAACGTCGTGCTGAACTGCTAAAGCTCATGAAAGATGCTACCGCAACGGGACAGCAAGCCCTGGCCAAACAACACGAGTTGCAGGCATTGCAGAACAAGGTGGCAGAGCTACGTTTAGCAGAATGGTTTGCCGCCAGAGCTAACCTTACCGCAGAGCAACTCAAACGGCTAGCCACTTTGCGCCTCGGTCTCCTGCGCGGCCAGCACAAGGATCGCCCTAAGTGCCCGGGTGCCGAGCAGTCACCTTGAGCTATTTTCCCACCATATCATTGCCCAGCTCGCCGAACCAGTTCACACCCAAGGCGACGGTGCCCAGGATCATGCCGCGTAAAAACCTCAGACGGGGAAAGAGTAGCAATGCGCTGCTGGCCATGAACATCCCGTCACCTAGTATGCGAACCGCATCATCCCACTTGCGATCATTGCCAGGGGCGTTCCACTGTTTGAGACGATTGAATAGCACGTAACCAGAGGCAAATATTCCAAATACCGGTAAGAGGCGATTGTTGAAGAAAAACTTCAGGTAGCCACGCGGAGTCTTATCCACCAAAACACCTATCGGTTTACCCTGCGCGATCTCTGCCGCCGTATTGCGAATAGTTTTATAACCCATCAGGGCAAAAAGCCCGTTTGCCGCAGTAGATATAAAGATATGCCTGGACCACTCGGTAAGTTTTGCGGCGGGAGTAGTTTTGACATGATAGTCAAGCAGATCCACTACCTTGAGTGAGCGGTTGCTTCGATATTTATCTGAGCCCAGGGGTGCCG
>JACQUT010000205.1 GCA_016267585.1 Cyanobacteria bacterium NC_groundwater_1444_Ag_S-0.65um_54_12 | reverse complement strand
GCGCCCCGGTGAGGGGCCGGATGTGTTCTCTTCGAGGAAGAGAGCGACCTGCCCGAACCAGATGGCCTGCAATGCCTCATGCAGAGTACGGGGGGGCTCGGCTGGCACCCGGCGGCATACTGTGGCGATCCGGCGCAGCTCTTCAGCTCGCCCCAAAGAAGCGGCTTCGAGGGCGAGCGCATCCGCCAGATCTGCATAGCGGCCTGCAAGCAAGGCCAGCGCGTCGCAGACGATCACCAGGCTCTTCAGGAAATGGCAGCGCTCGATATCGTCGTGATCCCGAAGATCGAGCTGGGCCAGCCTGGCCTGCGCATCCTGCTTGATCCCCGCATAGCCCTTCGTGAACAGGACGTTGGCATAACCAGGAGACAGATCACCGCCACCGCTAGTGCTCTTGACCTCGCAATCCATTACACCGCTTTGGACCGCGAGGGCCAGCAAGCCGAGCTCTTCGAGTTCAGCACTGATGTACTCATCTACTGACCTGCCGCGCCAGAACGGGAAGATCTCGGTCCGCAGGATTTCCTGGTCCGCCTCGGAAACAAAGTAGGGATCTTGTGGCCGCGTGCCAACCGTGTCGAGTTCCCGATCAAGCCAGCGCCAGCAAATCTCGGGCGAAAAAATCCCGGCGCGCGGTTGGCCACCAGGATGCCCCACGATCAGCTCGTCCGGACCGATGTAGATGGGCAGAGTCTCGCAGGCCCGATAGAAGGAACGGGCCTTGAGCAGGACGGTGGGCAAAGCGGGATTTTCGCGGGCCACCTGGGTAAAGGCGCGGGCGCGGAAAATCGAGATCGCGGGTGGGAAAGAGAAGAACCTGGCCCGCAGCCGCTCGATCCGTGGTGGCAGATCGACATTCTCCAGCAATTGCGGATCGACCGTCTCAAGCATTCCCTACTCCTAGTACAACCAGCCCTGAACCGCCGCCTCGAGCCCGCGCGCTTCGGCCAGCGCGGGCGCCCGCTGCAAGAACTCCGCAGTGATCGGATCTGCGGCTGCAAGTTCGTAGGGCCGCCCGAGCCGTCGGTATTTGTCGACGCCGAAGCGATGGTAAGGATTCAGCTCGATTCGCCGGACCCGACCCCTGGCAGCATGGCTTGCCACGAAGTCGAGGATGGCCTCGAGATCGCCCTGGATATCGTTGAATCCCGGAATGATCGGCACGCGCACGATGAGTGGAACCGAACCGGCGAACAGTCGCCTGGCGTTTTCCAGGATAGTCTCGTTCGACACGCCAGTCCCGCGCCGGTGCGCTTGCGCATCGAGATGCTTGATGTCCAGGAGTACGAGATCCGCTCGGCTGGCAAGCGATTCCAGGATCTCCCAGCGCGCGAAGCCGCAGGTTTCCATGGCAGTATGAATGCCCAGGCGCCTGGCCTGCTGAAGCAAGGCGAGCGCCAGTTCAGGCTGGGCAGTGGGCTCTCCGCCGCCCAGAGTGATGCCGCCGCCGGAGTTATCAAAGAAAAGATGATCCGATCGAGCGCTGCGCAAGACGCTCGCTGCCGATCGCCGACTACCTACCATTCGCAAGGTGCCGTTGGGACATGCCAGCACACAAGCTCCGTGCCCTCGACACCTGTCCATATCGAAGCTATGCACACCGCCGACCAGCACATGGGCACCTTGGCCGCACGCCGCCACACAAGTACCACAGTTATCACAGCGGTCCTGGTCAACCATGAGTTCGAGCCGGGCGATCTGACCCTCGGGATTGCTGCACCACCGGCAGCGCAGCGGACAGCCCTTGAAGAAGATGAGCGTCCGGATGCCCGGACCATCATGAACGCAAAAACGCTGGATGTCGAAAATCCAGCCTTCCGTCGCCCCGTCCGCACCGGCTCGGTCGAGCTCACGCATTGGAGACGACATCAGATTGCTGGGACTGGTCACGGTTACCGCTTTGATGACTGGTCAGCGTGCCGCCCTTATGACGCTGCACGAGCCCGTAGTAGAGTCCACCGGCGAGCAGCAGGAATACGGTCATGATCACAGCCGCCCACTGCTGGAGCGCGGCTTCCCCGTATACCTCGTGACGCGGCCAGGCGATGTTGGCGACCATGAAACAACCCCAAACGACTGCCGCGATGTTGATCGGCAACCCCCAGCGCCCCAGGCTGAAGACTCCCGGGCCAATGTCCCGACAATGCGGCCAGCCGTGCAGACGTTGCCACAATAGCGGTGCCGTCACGAAAAGATACCCGAGGTTCGCCCAGACGATTGCCACCGAGGTTACCAATCCGACCACCTTCGAGAAATTCCAGTTGAGCAGCAAGATCAGCGCTGCCACGATGCCCACGAGGACAGCGGGGATAACGGGAATGCGGGAACGCTCCGATACTCGTGCCAGTAGTTCGCTGAAGGGCAGGCAGTTATCCCGCGCCATGGCGAAAATCAGGCGGACGGTGCCGGTGTGAACCGCCAGAGCGCAGACAAAGATGGCAAAGACCACGGCGCACAGAAAAATCGAGCCAATGACACCACCGAGGGTATCGCGAACGATGAACGGGAGCCCGCCATTCATGCTGGCGAGACGATCCGAGTGAATATCGGCTGCTGCCAGCAAAGCCGCCAGCAGCAGCAATGCGCCGGCGGTACCCGCTGCCGCCAGTGCCTGCAGAATGGCTAGTGGCACTCGCCGACGCGGCTCGGACGTCTCCTCTGCTAGCGTACCAGCCGTGTCAAAGCCGTACAGCACATAGGATGCCATGAGCCCCGCGGCAAGAAACGGCCCCAAGTAACCCATTTGACCAGTCTTGCCCATCGTGTCCAGCACAACTTCTGGACCACGCTGGACGTGAGCAAACAAAAGTATGATCAGCAGCACGACACCGACTATTTCGGAGACCACGCCGAGATTGTTGATCTTGGCCAAGGCTCGCACGCCCACCGAGTTGATCAACGTGGTCGCGGCGATCAGGAGGCATCCGAGCACCACGGCATTGCGGGCCGCGTCCATGTCATTATCGGCATGTCCGATGAGCTGGGCCCAAGGTGCGATCTGCGGGAGTGTCACTTGCAGCGCGAGCGCCACTGCGGCCAGGGTCACTACCAAGCACGCCAAATAGATCCAACCGGCCAGCTTGCCAACCACGCCATTGCCTACTCGCCTGGACCACTGGTAGACGCTTCCGGACAACGGGAAGTGGGCCGCAAGTTCCGCGAAACATAGCGCGACCATGAACTGGCCCGCAAAAACCAGCGGCCAGGTCCAGAACATACCTGGTCCGCCGGCACCGAATCCCAGGTAGAACATCTGGAAAAGGCCCGTGAGAATCGAGATGTAAGAGAAGCCGGCCGCGAACGACGAGAAGCTGCCGAGTGATCGGTCCAGCTTCTGAAGATATCCGAACGAGGCGAGATCCCGGGAATCGTCTACCGTTTGGGAGCGAGGCATCCAGCTATTATAGCAGCGTGCCGCCGCTGTCCGCGTAACAGACCGAATCGAGATTATGACTAAAGCTCCACGCTTTACTGCCGACATAATGAATTAGCGGTTCAGCCGAATCCGCTGTGTTTCGTAGAGATAAAGAAGGGGAGATAGGGCGCCTCGCAGAGCGGAGTTTACGCGCCCAGCTAGACGGAGGAAGCTGATGGCTCTCAAGATCGCCAAAGTCACAGATGCGGCGTGGACCAGCACTGATTTTGTCCGGACCGCCACCCAGGCTTTCGAAGTTGGCAATCTGGAAAAAGCTGTCGAATTATTCCTCAAAGCTTTACAACTAGATGACAAAAACGGCCAGATCTTCTTGCAGCTTGCTGCGGTTTTCACGAAGTCAGGCAAACATGACAAAGCGCTCGTGGCAGCCAAGTGTGCTGCCGAGTTACTTCCCTACGACAAGGATGTTTTCAATGTCCTGGGTGTCATATTGTTTCAAATTGGCTGGTATCCGACTTCTGAGCTTTGCTTCCGCAAAGTGCTCGATCTTGACCCGGAACACAGTAGCGCTCGTCGCAACCTGGTAGAATGCCGACGCTTGGTGCGTGACGGGGTGACGGTAGAAGAGCCCGCCGAACTGGCAAGCATCAGGGAGCTAGCAAGCCGTCAGCGTCCGACTATCAGCTTATGCATGATAGTTAAAAATGAGGAAGCATTTCTAGCGGATTGTCTAGCGAGCGTACAAGGGGCAGTGGACGAAATAGTCATCGTCGACACCGGCTCGACCGATGCCACGTTGGAGATTGCGAAAAAATATGGTGCCAAGATCGGCTATTTCCCGTGGAATGGCGATTTTGCCGCGGCGCGCAATGCTTCTATTGATCTGGCGCAAGGAGACTGGATTCTTATACTTGATGCCGACGAAACCATTACCCCGCACAGCGTCAAAGAGCTGCGTGCGCTTTCACTGAACAAGAATTATATCGGTTATGCCTGCATCATAGAGAATCTGGTAGGCGAGAAGGAAGGGGATGGACGGCAGCTAGCGATGATCCTCCGCTTCTTCCAGCGGCGACCGGATATGCATTATGAAGGCATAATTCATGAACAGATCGTTCCGGCAGCCCAGCGTACCGGCCTGCCCAACGGGACGAGTCAGATTCGCATCGTTCACCGCGGATATATCAACAAATGTGTCAATGAGCGTAACAAGAACCAGCGCAACCTGGACATTCTTTTGCGACAGGAACAGGCAGAACCTGATAACCCTTACTGCCAATTCAATCTGGGCCAGACCTACAAACTGCTCAAGGAACACCAGAAAGCCGAACAGCACTATCGCGAAAGTCTCGAAATCCTGAAAGCGCGAAACGCACCAAACGACATTCCCTATTACGCCAATCTATTTTTTAGCTTCAGCGATCTGCTAGGAGTCAAGGGCTGTTACGACGAAGCACTGGCGGTAGCAGAGGACGGCATCGAGCGTTTTCCGCAGTATGCGGATCTGCGTTTTACCAAGGGGAATCACCTACTTGCGACGGGACGCTATGAAGAAGCTCTCAAAGTATACGAGTCATGCCGCAAATTTGCCGATCAAGTCTTTGTC
>JACQUT010000206.1 GCA_016267585.1 Cyanobacteria bacterium NC_groundwater_1444_Ag_S-0.65um_54_12 | reverse complement strand
GTACGAACCTTGGGCGCTCTCTTGGTATCCAGTTTATTTTGTGGTAGACCTCTACCCGAAGGTGGGGTGCTCTCCGTGAATGCAGTTCCCCGCTTGAAGGATCCACGGCTCTTGCCCTTACTGATGGTTGTTCTTTTCATCGTTGCCCTTCTTATGTGACTCTCCAACACGAAGATGTTACCTTACCGCGTCATCAGAAGCCATCTGATAGTTTCTTGAAGCAAGTCAGGTTACCTTACGCCATATGCGTTCGTTCAATGGGTCAATTTCTTGCAATGCCAGCACTAGAGCGGATTCTTCATCATGTGGATCTGGATCGATTGCTGCTTGTCTGATGTGCGAAGCGACAAGCTCACGAACTATCACCGGAAAATACCGCCAGTTCAATTTGGAAACCTGACAATCGAGACGCTTAATTCTGGCATAGGCTTGCGCTTTTTCACTGTCGGTAAAGAAAAATACGGCTCGCCGCTTAGAAATAAAACCAAGATGAATAGTCCTTGCGCCGGCAGCCGTCAGCAAAAAAAGATCGCGAGTTCTAAATAGCGTATCGATGAAACTCATAAAAGGTAGCGCTTCCTGCTGGATATCATAGCCTGCCTAGGTTATTTTCGTAAAAGTAGAGCCCCTCATTATAGCGGCGTGCGATTGACTTTACTCACAGCGGAGATCCCCATCACTTGCCAAGCGCTGGGGGAGAGAGGGTGAAGTTAATCGCACGCCGCTATAGATTCATGTCTGCTAGTTCACTATCATACGCTATGCCGGGAGCATGGTCGTCTAGCCCGCATGGTCTCGGCGCACCTTCACTATGGCATGCTATGCTGAAAACTATGTCTAACCCAGCTTTTTCTTTGATCGGTGGTGGGACCATGGCCGAAGCCTTGGTAAAGGGCTTAATTGGCCATAATGTCTACCTCCCTGCCGAAATTTTGGTTTCCGATCCGTTAACTGCCCGCCGCGACTATCTGGCGGCGGCTTATAGTGTTCGCACCACGCCACATAACCGGGATTGTTTGGCAGCCGGCACCGTGCTGTTTGCCGTCAAGCCAGCACAATTACCCGAAGTTCTGGCCGAAGTAGGGCCAGCTTGGCCAGCTGGATCGCTAGCCATATCTATCGTAGCTGGTGCAAAAATGGCGAGTTTTTGCCAGTATTTCCCAAATGGCGAGCCACCACTGGTAAGAACCATGCCAAATACCTGTTGTACGGTAGGAATGGGTATCACTGCCATTGCCTGCAATGAACAGGTGGAGGATTTTCAACGCGAGCGGGCGCAGCGCATTTTCGAGAGTGTGGGCGAAGTAATCGACCTGGCCGAGCATTATTTCGATGCTGTGACGGGTCTCTCTGGCAGTGGTCCCGCTTACATCACATTGATCATAGAAGCGTTGGTAGAAGCTGGAGTGCAGCAAGGGTTACCGCGCCGTATCTCCCGAGAATTAGTATGCCAAACGGTTGCTGGTGCGGCTCTACTAGTCAAATCCTCTGGTAAGCATCCTGCCGAATTGAAAGATCAGGTCGTGACTCCGGCCGGTACAACAGCTTCCGGCCTGCAAGTACTGGAGGAAGCTGCGGTACGGGCTACCCTATGCCTGGCAGTAAAAGCTGCTACGTTACGTTCGCGTGAACTAGGTCAGGAGACCAAGCGATGATAGAAATCGTTCGACAACTCTTGTTTACCGCTTTGCAGGTATGGTCATTCCTGCTCTTGGCCTGGGTGTTACTTTCATGGATCCCCGGTATCGACCGTTATCACCCATTGGTGCGCGGCATTTCCGGGATGGTAGAGCCCACTATACGGCCCTTTCGTCGATTACTGCCTAACCTGGGTCCCTTTGACATATCGCCCATCTTGGCCATTGCCTGTTATCAGGTATTATGGAAATTGCTAGATGCTTTCTTGTTCAAGCTGGGAGGTGGGTAGCTAGACGGTCCCTTGAGCGGGCTGCTCGGAAATTGCGGAATTGTCTCCGGTGCATCAGAGTGCAAGAATGCCAGCTGTAAATCCAGGGGATTTTCAATCGTTTTGATTTCAAGTAGGCAACCTCACTCATATGGCTTATTATGGCCTACGGAGGGTACCGATGAAGCTAACGCGAGATTTAGCAGGTTGCTGAAATTCCCTGGGCCGACGACGATTCCTTCGTTGCCAGAGTCAAATCATAGACACTTCAATTCGCTTCCCCAGAATCGCAAGTGCCTGCTCAATCCTGTCGATCTTGGAATTGTGCCTCGGATCAAGGAGCCTTCTAACTTCCTTCTCGTCACGACCGAGTCTCTTGGCGAGCACGCTATTACTCATACCATACTCATTCATTGCCAGAAAAAGGCTGGCTTTCGCCGCCATCAGGATAGGAAGCCATACACAATGCTGCGTTAAGAAGCTTTCAACCAGGGTATATCTTAACCGCGAGGGGGAGTGGCCTGATGCTACTGCGCTTTCTGCTGCTGATATGTTTAGTGCTGGCAAGTTGCGCACAGCGCTGGCCGCTGGTACCGACTGCCACCTGGCAGCCTTACAATCTGCCATTAGCTGGCCAGGTGCGCTGGCAAGAGCCGTCGCCAAAGACCATCCTGGTTACTACCGTAGAAATCGCCAGCGCTGCTACCGTGGCGCTGATAGATCCAGCAAGCGGTCAGACGGTGGCAACTACGCTAACTAGCCCGACCGGTGCCTTCTCCCTGGCGCTGCCGAGCTGGCGGCCACAAGACGACAAACCTTACCTGCTGGAGGCGGTGAAGGGCATGGCAGCAGGTGGCAACCCCAACCGGGCGGGTGCTGCCGCTG
>JACQUT010000210.1 GCA_016267585.1 Cyanobacteria bacterium NC_groundwater_1444_Ag_S-0.65um_54_12 | reverse complement strand
TCTTCAGGCCAGCCAATAGCTCGAAGCCAAAAAACGGCGAGCTCAGCATGCCAGCAAGCTCCAAGGTAGCGTATGTTTCGGAAAGCAGTTTTTGAGCGAAGAAAGGTGCCAGATCGGCTTCCGCAGTGAGCGCAACTGCTGGCGCCAGCGTAGAGGCAGCCTGCGCGGTGCCTATCGGATATTCATCGACCCCGTCATGGTAAAGCAGGCTCGAATTACGAGCAGCCATCAAGAAAGGGCTCATGCCGAACCGCAAGCCGATATCGTAGCCATTTTGCGGAATTTCGATGAGTTGATCACCCAAGGAAAAGGTTTTCCCCTCGATGATGGTCTGCGCCAGGCTATCAAGTTCGCCGATCTCACGTACCTTGATGAAACCGACGGGCTCCAGTTCAAAGCGATCTTCCTGCTTGATCTTTTTGAACACGCGCCATCCAGAATCGTATTGCACCCCATTATCTTGTCCGAAGCGCATGCGCAGTGAATCACCAGCTGGATCGGCAGTGATATAACTTTTTAGAATGAAGGGATCGAGGCGCCGAACCGTGGTAATTAACGATTCTAGTAGGGAATTGGCCGTAGCCGGCGCAGCATGCCGAAAGGTATGTTCTGGCATGCCCTCTAGCGCTTGCTGTTTCTGGCGTTCCAGATCCTGCAGGCGCCAGTCGCGCTCTCTTTCATTGGCTTTAGCAGGAATTTCCATCCCCAAGGTGATGGAGACCTCTTGAGTGATAGCCTGGTCTGCCAGCCGCTTGCCGGACTCTACCTCGTAAATCTCGTTATAGAGCGTCAGCGGAACTCTGGCAGTCAAGCTGATGGTCTCGTTCCCGCGGGAATCAACATGGCTGGAGGGCTCACTCAGGTAAGGGATGCCATAGTGCCAGCCAGGGGCCAGCACGTAAGAAGATCTGACCACGCGATCGAGTTGCTCACCGGTCAGCACGATACCCTGGAATTTGGGATCGCTCTCGGCTCCTTGCGCTGCTATTTTACCGGCTTGCCGCTCCTTTTGTGCACGAACTGCCGCAACGAAATCTCGTACCGCGTCGGCATGGCTAATTTTCAGTGACCGCTCCGACATGGCGATTGGATGATAGGTAAAGCGACCGAGCCGCAGAAAAGCCTGTTTATAGAGCGCGTCAAACTCTCCACCAGCTTGTTGCAAGATAGTGATGGATTTCCGCTCATATACCGCCAGGCCACTCGCACCGGCTAGCGACTCGGCCTGCGCCAGTGGCGGTGTCCACCCTCCCGCCGCCAAGCTAGCCAGCAGCACAGTGCAGCTATATTTGAGACACTGGCCAATTTTCACGTCAATCTTAGAGAACTATTGCTACTGCCAAGCGCTGCAGACAATCGCAAGCTTTACCTGCTTCCTGGAAGCGTTTTGCTTCTTCTTGGGAAAAGACCAGGTCAGCATGAAAGGGACCACGATAGCGTTTGGCTCGTACCACCAGTGGCGCGGATCCTAGCCGTGGCAGCTTGCTGGCTTCTTCTAGTGAACGCGAATAAGCCACCACTCCTTGCGCTATTAGATCTTCCTGGTTAGCAGGCCAAGAGCCAAGATAGAACTCATTGCCCTTTTCATCGAACAGTGCTGGCATCATGGCAGCACTGGCACCGAGCTGGCGGGCATCGACCAAGATACCGGTGACCTGGTCCACTGCCCCGATCTTGGTTTTACCTGGGCTATGCGGCGTCTGTCCAGTGATCATCCCGGAACTCCCCGGACTGTCGGGCGACGGCAACTGTCGATTGTTCAAGCTGCTCGACAAAACAACCGCGGCTAGACTTTGTTCGCCGAAAAGCGGCAACTCCAATCGCACTTCGTAAGCGCCATCGGCAGTAAGATTTTCACCGGCTAACCGCGCGCCCTTGATCAATCCTGCCACCTGGGTCCGAATATCGTCGCTTTGTACTTCGAAATCCTTGACCCGGGTTTGCGAGGTGACCTCGACTCCTTCTACCAATTCGGCTAATTTGCGATAGCCATCGACCATGGCGGCACGTTTAGCCAGTAGCCGACGTTTGGCAGCATTACCCTCCGGGGGTGCGACCCCTTCGCCCACCACGGCGATCATGCCGGCGGACCAATCCACCCCGCCAGTATTACCAGCAGCGATCGCCCGCTCAAGGGGCTCAGGTACTAATGGCAAGATAGTCAGCAATAACACCAAGCCGAATAATGTCTTTTGCAGTGGCAGCTTCATCGGTGGCAGCTCTCCTCTTCAACAACCTCGTACTCGCTACTGACCGCTCACTGCATTGCGTCGGCCAGCGTGACCTTCCACATGCGAGCATTGCGTACCAGAGCTTCACCATCGCTCGCAGCGTTGCGCAACCCTGCCAGGGTGCCGTTCAAGTTGCTCAGGATCTCTGGCAAAAGTTTGGCCCGGCTAGCGTCGCGATTCTGCAGCTCGGCGGCGTAGGCGGACGAACCCAGACTGCGCTGCAGATTTTCACCCTCTAGTTGCAATCCTTTGGCCTGCTCGGCAGCCTCGTATACCGCTTCCATGTCGGCGACGAGCACTACGATATCTTTGGCAATCTCGCGTTTCTGTTCAGCGTTCAGCATGCCCTTGGCATTGCGAACGCGCTGCACGGACAGCGATAGCTCCTCTGGTGTCATGGTATAGAGAATTTCCTTGCTATTCTTGGCCACACTGTTCATAGCGGCGAGCTGCTGGAGTCGCAGACCGACATAGTTCATGAGTCTGATTCCCACCCGCACGGTGGCCGTTACTTTGGTCGCTCGCAGCAAAAATGGATCGACTTCTGACAGTCCGGTCTCGGGATAAGTCAAGCGTTCGCTGGCATGGACATTGTAACGGTCCAGATAGCCGCCGAGGTCGCTTACGATTTCGGTATTTATGACTTCGGCGAAAAGCGGGTAGGTGGCTACGTATCCCTGGATCTCGGGCCCAAAGATCAAGCGCCGGACTCTGTCCTCTTGCAGTACGGCCAACCCTACTTCAACTTCCGAGAGTTCTTTGTGGGCGACCACCCGTACACAGGCGATACTAGCGGCCACTAACAAGAGCGTGAGAATAACCTTTCCTATTGAGATGTGCCATAGTTGCGACACCATGAAGTCTCCTTTTTTTAGATTGCTACCAGATGCTGCTTACAGCCTAGCAATAGGACGGTAACGAAAGCACGATCGGTTCCATTCATGTAACTGCACCGCTACCAGAATACTACCCGGAGCACCAGGTAGTATTCTGGTCATGGCGCCAGGTCAGGAGGTGGCGCGACAATGGGCACTATCTTGGCCGCTGGCACGCGTAAGACGCGCTCGCTTTCTTGCAGCTCGACGCGGACCGCATCCAGAAAAGGCTCTTGCGCTACGACTTTGGCCATGCCGTCCGGAGTTCGTACCGTGGTGCCGACTAACGGCAGCTCTTCCTTGATACTCATATACATGCCATGTTCGTAGGCCAAGCAACATTTCAGGCGGCCGCACATACCAGAGAGCTTGGCCGGGTTGAGCGATAGCCCCTGATCTTTGGCAAGCTTGATCGTTATGGGAATGAATTCCTTGAGCAGGGTAGCACAGCAAAATTCCTTCCCGCAGCCGCCCACGCCTTTCAAGAGCTTGGTCTCGTCGCGAACACCGATTTGCCGAAGATCGATGCGCGTGCGCCGAAAGGTGGAAGTCAAATCTTTCAAGAGTTCGCGAAAGTCTACTCGACCGTCCGCGGTGTAATAGAAGGTCAGGCGAGCAAAGTCAAAGGTATAAACCGTTTCAACGAGTCGCATACCCAGACTGTGCTTGGCAACTTTCTCCGCACAGGTGCGGTGAGCTTTCACCTCTTCGCGCCATTTCGTCTCTAGCTGTAGCAAATCAGACGGGGTAGCCTTGCGCACCAGTTTCATGGAGCTTGCTTCCTGAAAGTGGCTGGCCACATGCTCGGCTAGCAAGATGACGGGTGAACAGTCGAGGCCGCGCTCGCTTTCGAAGACGACAAAGTCCCCTTGGCGTAGCTCAGGATCCTGGGGTTCCAGGAAACGGATATCACCCACGCGGAGTCTAATAGCAGCCCTGGCCATCAGCGATTGATTCCTGTCATAGCTTGTTGCTTTAGGTATTTTGGGGCGATCGGAACGGTGCAGAAGATGGATATTTTACTCTACCACACGGTACTAGCATTAGCGCCGGTGCAGTCACTTTACTGGCTTTATTAGCCAGACGTTATCGGGTAATGTGTACTACAGGGGTTGTTTTGGGTCATAAGGCGAACAAAATGGCTGAGCTTCAGTGCGCCCAGGGAATGGCTCGGATCCAGGTGTTTATGACCCGGTTGACCAGCAGCTCTGGGTTGTCTTCCACTACTCCTAGTGTCTTGCGGAGGCCAAGCGGAACGTACTCGTCTGCATCCATGTGATCATCACCGTTGGTGTCGGCTCCCCGAAAATCCGTCTCGTCGATGCCCAACGGCCATCTGACCATGTCTCCCCGAGGACCGTACCATTCGGCTTTTACGCTACGGGCCTCGGCCAAGGTCAAAACTTCATTGCCGTCGCTATCAGCCTGCCAGAACGGGAGCCTGATGATGAATTCGCGAAACATCCGTAGCGCTTGTTCTTGGGTGAAAGCTGCGATCATTTCCGCAATGGCTGCCTGCTGATCTCCATCCTTGTCAAACAGCCGGATGAAGGCTTGGGCCTCAGCGTTCGAGTAGCCCGACCGCACGAGATCTGATTCCGCTACTGGGCGATCCGTAAAGAGGGTCAGAATAGCATGCCAGCGCGTAGCTAGCCGCAGAGGACGCCTTATTCTACCGTGACGGACTTGGCCAGGTTACGTGGTTGATCGATGTCCTTGCCGAGGATGCGGGCAATGTAGTAAGCCAGCAATTGCAGCGGGATGATATTGACAATCGGTGATAGCAGTTCTGGACAGGCGGGCACGTAAATTACCCGATCGGCATGCTCGAGTATGCCATGGTCGCCTTCGGTCGCCAGCGCGATCACCGTACCTTTGGCCGCCCCTTTGCGCGATTTAGCTTCCTGAATATTGCTTATGATTTTTTCGTAGGTTCTGCCCTGGGTGGCGATCGCCAACACCGGCATGGCTTCATTGATGAGCGCTATGGGGCCATGTTTCATTTCACCGGCGGCATAGGCTTCGGCATGGATATAAGAAATTTCCTTGAGCTTCAGTGCCCCTTCCATGGCCGTCGGGAAATTGTTGCCGCGACCCAAGAATAGGAAATGTCCGGAGAGAGCGAATGCTTCGGCCAAAGCTTGTATTTCCGGAGCAGTTTCCAGTGCTTGGCTGACTAAAGATGGCAGCCGCTTCATATCGGCAATTAAACCTCGGGCCATTTCTAATGGCAGCAATTGCCGGACTTGTCCCAGGTGCGTGGCCAGTAACAGCAAAGCAGCGACCATGCTGGTGTAGGCTTTGGTAGAAGCCACACTGATCTCCGGCCCGGATTGCAACGAGAGCACGGCATCGACTTCGCGGCTCATCGTGGAGCCAATGGCGTTGATCAAGCCCATGGTACGTGCCTTCATGCGATGGCACTCGCGCAACGCCGCCAAGGTATCGGCAGTTTCACCGGATTGAGATATGGCAAGGCAAAGCGTCTTTTGATCGACTATGGGATTGCGATAACGGAATTCGGAAGCAAAGTCGACTTCGACCGGCAAGCGTGCCAGGTCTTCCAGCAGATACTTACCGACCATCCCGGCGTAATAGGCAGTGCCGCAGGCAACTATTACGATCCGTTCTATTTGTTGTAGTTCCAGGTCCAAGATACCTTCGTCGCCCAAGAATATTCGTCCAGCTCGCTCATCTAACCTACCGCCCAGCGTATTGGTCAGACTGGCGGGCTGCTCAAAAATCTCTTTGAGCATGAAGTGCTCATAACCTGCTTTCTCGGCCGCCGCCGGATTCCAGTCAATGCGATGTATTTCCTTGGTCTTGGGCATTCCAGAACGGTCGTAGACCTTGACGCCTTCTTGGCTGATTACTACTAGCTCGTCGTCATCCAGATAGATCACTTGCCGCGTGTAATCG
>JACQUT010000218.1 GCA_016267585.1 Cyanobacteria bacterium NC_groundwater_1444_Ag_S-0.65um_54_12 | reverse complement strand
GAGCAGAAGCGGAGCCGGAACTAGATCTGGTGTTCGGTCGTGTCGCCTTTATTAGCCAAGAGGGCAAAATTCTCCGGTATTGGGGTCATGGGTGGGACTGGAACCGGATGCGGAAAGCGCAAGTGGTCGCGCACTCCGGAATGCTTCATAATCGTAGACTTTTCGACGACCATGGCTTGTTTGGTGTCGAATATACCATAGCCGGGGACTACGAGTTTCTGCTTCGCCTGGGATCCGGGGCCAAAACTGCCTTCCTGAATGATGTGATGGTATTGATGGGAGCCGATGGTGCTAGCCGTTCGGATCTTGGTAAGTGTTTGCGGGAAGTTCGCACGATACAAGCCAAGCATCCGGATATCGGTCCCATCCGTGCGCAAATCAACTATGCTATCGCTCATATCAAGGCGAAGGTTCGCCACTGTCTTGGTATCTTTTGATTTATTTCAAGAGCCACAAGCTGTAACACCAAGGATCCATCATGCAGCTCTTGAAAACACCAGCAAAACTATCCAGCTGAGCTTGCCAGCACAGAGGTGATTTCACTCTTGGCGCTAGCTAGTTGTGAAGCAATCCACTGGTAAGTGGGAACCAGGCCTTCTCGCATCGCTACTCGTGGTTCCCAACCGATAGCTTGTCTCAAGCGGGTATTGTCGCTGTTGCGACCCCGAACGCCTTGTGGTTTGCTGGTGTCGAATCGCTTGTTCAATTTCTTGCCAGCGATTTCACACACCAAGTCCACCAGGCCTTCGATCGTGATCAGCTCTTCACGACCGAGGTTTAATGGTTGCGGGTGATCGGAGTGCGTGATGCGAAAGATCCCTTCTACACAATCAGCGACGTACATGAAAGAACGTGTTTGCTTCCCATCGCCCCATACCTCGATGTCACCACCATGACTGGCTAACGCTACTTTCCGAGCGATAGCAGCTGGTGCCTTCTCTTTTCCCCCGTCATAGGTACCGAAGGGGCCATAGACATTATGGAATCTGATAATCCGTGTCTGGAGTCCATAATCTTCACGATAATACTGACAAAGCTTCTCCATGAAGAGTTTCTCCAGGCCATAGCCTTCCTCAGGATCTGCCGGCCAGGCATCATCTTCCTTGAGCGCAGTGACGTTCGGATCTCTCTGGAGGAATTGCGGATAAATGCATGCTGAAGAAGAGTACATGAAGCGTTCGACGCCATTAATTCTTGCAGCTTCGAGCATGTTGACGTTAATGAGCGTATCATTGCGAGAAATATCCGCATGATTGCTAGTGATGTACCCGATCCCCCCCATGTCCGCGGCCAAGGAGTAAACTTCCTCGACCCCGCGAGTGGCAATCAAGCAGCTATCGGCTCTTCTGAGATCCAGCAGTTCAAATTCGGACGCAGCGGTATGTTGATATTCCGGATACTTGAGGTCGACACCTCTGACCCAGTAACCCTTGCCTATCAAGTAATGTACCAAGTGGTGTCCGATAAATCCTCCGGCACCAGTAACTAATGCCCTTTTAGCCAATTAAGACCTCCAATCGTGGTAGTGTGAGAAGCATATACCATGCGTTCTAGAAAAAATTCATTGGTTGACGGTACTCAGTAGCTTTTCGTAATGCGCTCTGAGTTCCCTGGCGGTCACTTTCCAATCATAGAATAGCGGAAGAGGATGGGAATAAGCCACGCGATCTGCTAGCGCTCGCCTCAGGGTATTAGCAATGCTGGTTTCGCTGGCTGGATCACAACGCAAGGTTTCCTTGAACGGCTCCTGATAGGCGTAAGGTCTGTCACCCAGGACGACTGGCGTTCCGGCCGCCATGGCTTCTAGAGCGGAAAGGCTCTGTGTCTCGGCAAAAGATGGAAGGCAAAAAACACCGGCGGCGGCGTAGGCACTGGCAAGCAGATCGGATTCATGGTCGATCTCTTCAATCCAGAGCATGCGATCGCCCTTTTCGATCTCCGCCTGGAAGGCGTGAAAATACCCTTCTTCGGAGGGCAGCGGTTTGCCAATAAAAACGCCAGGCACCCGGAGGCGCTGCAAGGCCCGCGCCAAGCGCAGCGGGTTTTTGCGCTTGCCAAGATTGCCTGTGAACAGCACAAATCCTTCGAGACCGTATCTCTTGACAAAGCTTGTCGGATCTGATTTACGAAACCGTTCAGCGACGCCATTCGGGATAATGAAGAGTTTCCCGGGCGACAACTGGAAAGTGCTAACCAAAAAATCACGTTCGGCTTGGTTCAAACAGATCACAGCATCGGCTCGCTTGAAGGCTCGGTCAAGCCGACGAAAATCTGTTTGTTCTCGAAAGGCACTGGCAAAGGCCCCCAGCGAGCGTTTTACCATTGCTTGTAAGCGTCTGGAACCCTGAGTGCCAGTAACCGCCGATATGACGAGCTTGCGTCGGCCCATGGCTTGACAAACTTCCATGATGCCCGGCGGATTGCCAAAAATATGCAAGATCTGGATCTCTGAACCCGGGTCATGATAGTCGAGCAAACGGGCATCGACTCCGATCGCTCGCAATGCTTTCCAGGTACGCAGACACTGTATCTCGATACCCCCATGTAAAATGCCCAGCGGGAACTCGGAAAGAATGTGCACTATCAAGAAAGTACTACCTCTGGAGCTGCAAGCTGGAGTACTTCCGGGCCGCGAAAATCCTGTCCACTCCAGGCAGCCTCGACTTGTCTCGCTATCCGAGCAGCTACGGCCTGGTGGGAATAGTTGCGTTTAACAAAGGCGGTACCCGCGTGCTTGATCTTCTGCAGCTGTTCCGGATGGTTCTGGTAGTAGCGAATCCGCTCCGCCATTGCCGCTACATCAAACAGTGGGTACATGATTGCATTGACGCCGTCTCGGAAACCAAACTCATGGTTGCAAGGATGATCGGCGCATATCTGCACCGAACCGCAGGCTGGGCCCTCATAAGCCTTGGCGGAAGGAAAAAGAAAAAGGCTCTCGCAGGTCACGAACATCCGGTACTCGTTGAATTTAGCAACGATGTCGTAACTAAAATCTTTGATTTGTGGAAATTCCGGCAACATGGAATCCAGGGCGTCGCTCAACGATTCTTTGTTCAGAACGAGCATTCGTCGAAATTTATGAAACCAAGTTTCATCAGGGAAAAAATCTGCACTTTCGCGATAATTATGCAGCGCATACTGCAGAGGTCGGAGCGGATTCACGCTGCCAAGCGCAATAGCTTTGTTCTTTCGTTCTTCGAAAGCTGATTGTTCCTCGCATCTGGCAGAAAAACCGAAGGCTACCGGGATCACTTTACCTAGGTACCGCGGAAAAGTCTTTTGAAAATAAGAACAGTGTTTATCATGCGAGGAATATCCCATGAGGTAGTCGATGCCATAATTAAGCAATTTTTGATTAATTATGCTCCCTGGCTCGTTCCAAAAATAATCGTTTACATGCCAGATCTTCATGCCGGCAAAATTTTTGATCTTACGATCAAGATCGCCAGAAAGCGTGCCATTGAAAT
>JACQUT010000207.1 GCA_016267585.1 Cyanobacteria bacterium NC_groundwater_1444_Ag_S-0.65um_54_12 | reverse complement strand
GTGTGGGAGAAGCTAGGGCACACCGAGCAGATTAATTGGTTGGCCACCGATTCTTACCGTCGCTATAGGGAGGATCTGGATCTGGCATCTGACCTGGGTCTTTCTGCTTATCGTTTCAGTATCGAGTGGAGCAGGGTAGAGCCCAGGCCCCAAGTTTTCGATCAGCAGGCGATAGATCATTATCGGCGTATCGCCAGAGAAGTGCGCGCTCGTGGTATGACACCCATTATCACGCTTTGGCATTTTGCTTATCCGGCCTGGCTGGATGAACCCGATGCCTCAGGGTTACGGGGTTGGGAGCGCTTTGACGCACCGGAAATTTTTGGCCGTTACGTAGAAAAAGTGATCGGGGCATTTGCCGAAGTCCAGCCGCTTTGGCTTACCATCAATGAGCCGGTCATTTTTGCCCTGCAAGGTTACGTCTTTGGCAAGTGGCCACCAGGTCGCCGTGAACCGCGGGCGGCGCTAGCGGTATTGCGCAACCTACTAGCGGCGCACGGACGAGCGTACCGGATCATCCATGCCCGCTGGCCGAAGGCACTGGTAGCTTTCAACAACTTTGCTCTCACTCTTCATTTGACGGCAGTAAGCGAGGCCTTTGCGAAGAGTCAAGCGCGGCGGCGTCCCGTCTGGGAAAATTGGGCAATTCAACCGGATCTATGGTTACTAGTGGCATTACGGCCAACTCTGCGTGCCGAAATGGATTTCGCAGCGTTGGATTATTACTTCCCGGCAACGCTGAGCTCGGCAGATCAGTCACCGTGGCTCTGGCCAGTCTACCCGCCAGGCCTTTATGAAGCCATCAAACATTATGCCAATTTTTTCCGCAAACCGGTGTTGATAGCGGAAAATGGCCTGGCTACCAAAGATGGCGCCCCGCGAGCGGATGGTTGGACCCGGGAAGCTCATCTAGTAGCGCATGTGCGCGAAGTGTTACGAGCGCGTTCGGATGGGATCCCGGTCTTTGGCTATTGCTACTGGTCTTTGCTCGATAACTATGAATGGGGGAGCTTCATGCCGCGTTTTGGCCTGTATCAGGTCGATTATGGCAGTGAAACGTTAAGACGCATACCTACTGCGGCAGTTGCCTACTATCGCGATATCGTCACTCATAATAATTTACGTTCTAGCTTGTTACAGCTGGTGAGTGACGCCAGAGGTTCACCATAAGAGCCTGCCCAGATGATGAAGGTCGCGATATTAATGGTGTTGCTCGCTGGATTGGCATTGGCCATGTCACCAGCGGACGCGGCCATAGTGCGGAACATAGATCTAAAGCACTACGAGGTGAAAAGCGCAGCCGGACGTGCTTCGGACGTCAAATCCGCCTTGCAGCGAGCACAACAAGCGGCAATAGATAATGCTGCGCGTGCACTTTTTGTCCAGACGCCGCGTGAGCTGGAACGTTATCGGCAAGTGCGCCAAACCATTCAAGAACGCTTTTCAGAGTTCATTCAAACTTCTGAACTCATTGACAAGTATGAAGAGAGTGGCGAGATCGTCATAGAATTGCGAGCCACCGTTCGGCGTGAACCCTTGCGACAAGCACTGGAACGAGCTGGCGTACTACTTTCCTTCGATAAAATCCTGCCACCCAGTCAACAGCCGCGTGTGTTAGCTTATCTGGACAATGCTACCGGCGATTATCTTGACGAATTTGCCATCAGCCGCATCAATGATCATTTGGCGCGCCAGCAAATCGAAGTGATCGATCGAGCAACTATCGAACGGTTACTGCAAGAAGATACAGCGATCGCCAACGCGGCGGGAAAGCAGCAGGTAGCACAGCTGGCTGCGCACACGCAAGCCAACGTGTATCTCTTGGTACATGTCAAGGTTGAAGAAACCCGCCGCTTGGGTGAGCATCGCTTGCAGCAAGCTATCTTGCGAATAGAGGCATGGGAGCCGTTGTCCAGCAAACCTTTGCGAAGTTACAGTTACCGCAGCCGTGAATTGGCGTTTGCGACCGTCGCTGACCTGGAAAAAAGCAAACGCGCTGCCATCGAGGAAGCAGTAGGCGGAGCGAGCGAGTCACTAACCCGAGATATTTTCCAGGTATGGAAAGAGCGAGTTGAGCAAGGCAGCCGTTATCGTCTGATTTTCCAAGAGGTCGTTCCCCAGACCGTGGAATGCCTAGTCCGGGAGCTGCAGGCGTTGGGTCACATGGAAGGGCAGGAAACGGTAGCCGATACCCACATGTTCACGGTTCGTTATCATGGAGCACTGGAAGATCTGGTCGAGCAAATGGTACGGCGCTTGGCCGGTAAGCTGGAACTAGATATCCGCCAAGAAACCCCAGTGGAGGTAGTGTTTGGTGTCAACCAGGATTGATGTCCCACCCCCTTTTACTGGTGCCAGCTGCTGGCCCTTGATAGGTGTCATTCATTTGGATCCACTGCCCGGATCCCCGAACTGGGGTGGATCACTGAACGCAGTGCGTGAATTGGCGCTGCGCGATGCCGAAGCATACGCGGCAGGAGGATTCGATGCCGTGATCGTCGAGAATTATGGCGATCGCCCTTTTTTACCAGGCCAGGTGCCTCCGGCAACCATTGCAGCGCTCACTTTGCTAGCGGCGCAAATTCGCGGTGCTTTTCCCGAGCTGTTGCTTGGCATCAACGTCTTGCGCAACGATGTTGTCGCTGCGCTCTCGATAGCAGCGGCGGTGGAAGCGGCTTTCGTCCGTGCCAACGTCTTGGTGAGTGCCATGGTGACCGATCAAGGGGTGATAGAGGGTAAAGCCTGGGAAATCGCACACCTGCGCCGGCAACTGGGAGGGAAGATAGCACTTTGGGCAGACGTGCTGGTCAAGCATGCTGTGCCGTTGGGCGAACAAGACATCACTGACCAAGCTAGCGATGCTTTCCAGCGGGCCGGTGCCGCTGCTTTGATACTTTCCGGGCGTGCCACCGGTGCGCCAGCAGATCCGGCTGCTTTCACACGAGTCCGGACGTGCCTCCCAGCAGCTCCGCTGCTGGTGGGTTCCGGTCTTTCTGCCGCTAATCTGGCGGATTTTCTAGCGGTGGCAAATGGCGCCATCGTGGCTACTTCGTTGCTGGATGGCGCACAGCGCGTTGATCCGGAAAAGGTACGCAATTTGCGAAAATTGCGCGATGGCGCGCTCTGCAATTGATCGGTCATAGCGGCGTTCGATTGTTGCCATAATTTCTTGGCCGCCTCTCACGCACGGCATTGCCAGGGGGTTTATTATAATTGACCCGTGCAACTTACTGGTGATTGTTATTGCATGGCGTGTGGCCGGAGGCTCGATACTCAGACACTGACCAGCGCTTTGCCCGGCTCTGACCGGCGCATTGTTACCGTGCTCTTTGCTGATGTATCTGGTTTCACTGCCCTTTCCGCCCGGCTCGATCCCGAGCGGGTCACGGAAATTCTCAATGATTTCTTCAAGGTGCTAGCCGAACCGATTTATCGTTGCGGTGGCGTAGTGGACAAGTATATGGGTGATGCCCTGATGGCCCTTTTCGGCGCACCGATCGCCCATGAGGATGATCCGGAACGTGCCGTGCTAGCTGGCTATGAGCTGCAGCGAGCGGCGCACAGCTTCGCCGCTGAATTCGAGCGTCAGACCGGCATCCAGCTAGCGGTGCGCGTTGGCATAAATACCGGGTTGGTAGTAGCCGGTGCAGTGGGTGGAGGACCCAAGCGCGAGTATACCGTGATGGGTGATGCGGTCAATGTAGCTCAGCGCCTGGAAGCAGCAGCTGAGCCAGGAACCATTTTGGTCGGTGAAGAAACTTTCAAATACACGCGAGATCATTTCGAATACCTGGTGAGCGGTCCGCTTTGTCTCAAGGGATTGCCAGAGCCGCTGATCGCTTATCGTCTCGTAGCCTGGCGTGCCGCCAAATGGGGCGAATTGCGCGATCGCATACCGCTCGTCGGAAGGCAATCTGAACTGGGGCGTTTGTCTAGCTGTCTAGATAACTTGCGAGAGGGTAATCCGCAAGTTATCGGGCTGATCGGCGAAGCCGGGATCGGCAAATCGCGTCTGGCTTGGGAATTCATCAAGGCAGCTGGGCGAAGACATGCTGGAAAGATCATCCGGATCCGTTGCCCTTCTTATGGTCATGGGCAGTCTTTTCGAATGCTCGCCACGCTAGTTGTAGCCTGGTTGGGTCTGGCTGACGACACCACGCCTGCCGATCTGCTGTCAGCCTTGCAATTCAGAGCTAGTGTGGCCCAGCTCCCGCAAGGTGAAACCAGCGCAGCATTGTTGGCCAGCATCCTGGAACTGGAAGCTGGCAATGATTCACTGGCAGAGCGTTTGCCGCCGCTCCAGCGTCGCAATGCGGCTTTCTTGGTGCTAAATGATCTGTTGCTGGCAGAGGCCAAGCAGCAACCACTGATC
>JACQUT010000220.1 GCA_016267585.1 Cyanobacteria bacterium NC_groundwater_1444_Ag_S-0.65um_54_12 | reverse complement strand
TTGACCGAGGCGTTGATGTCTAGCGTGCCGGCGAGCTCTTTGGGTTGATTGGCCACTATACCTATAGTTTGGCCGGCGAGCCGCGCAAAAGTGGTAATAAGATTGGGGGCATAGTAAGGCTGGATTTCGAAGAACTCGCCATCGTCCACCACTAACTTGATCACTTCGCGCATGTCATAGGGCTGGGTGGACCTGTCTGGAACAATTTCGCGCAAAGCATGCTCGGTGCGGTGCGGTGAATCGCTGGACGGTACCAGCGGTGGCTCTTCCAGGTTGTTATCCGGCAGAAAGCTGAGTAAATACCGGGTATTGGCCAGCGCCTCTTCTTCGCTGGGATAGCGGAGATGGGCAACTCCAGAAATGCTATTGTGAACTGCTGCGCCGCCCAGTTCCTCGAAGCTGATCTCTTCGCCGGTTACCGTCTTCACCACATCGGGGCCGGTGATGAACATGTAGCTCGTATTTTCCACCATCAGGACAAAATCAGTCATGACAGGCGAATAGACTGCGCCGCCGGCGCAAGGTCCCATGATGACGGAGATTTGCGGAATCACGCCGCTGGCTTGCACATTGCGCCAGAAGATTTCCGCATATCCTCCCAAGCTCTCCACGCCTTCCTGGATACGGGCCCCCCCGCTGTCATTCAGTCCGATCAGTGGCGCGCCGGTTTTGCTGGCAGCATCCATGACCTTGCAAATTTTTTCGGCGTGCACTTCACCCAGCGAGCCCCCGAAAACCGTGAAGTCCTGGGAAAAAACATAGACCAGCCTGCCGTCGATGCGTCCGTGACCGGTTATGACCCCGTCACCGGGGAAGCGCTTGTGCTCCATGTCAAAATGTTGACAACGATGCACGCGGTAACGATCCAGCTCGACGAAAGAATCACTATCAAGCAACAGCTCGATGCGCTCGCGCGCTGTCAGCTTGCCCTTGGCATGCTGCTTGGCATTGGCTGCTACGCCGCCGCCAGCGTTGGCTGCTATTTGCCGTCGCTGTAAATCAGCTATCCGCTGTGCGCCAGTGCTGGTGGCAGCAAGACGTTCACGAATCTCGGATTGCATCTAGGCGATAACCTCCTCGAGCAGGGTGCGCAGTGACGGATTTTCTCGAACCAGTGCCAAGGCTAATGCTGCATGCCCTTGGGCAAAACCGTTTCCTATCATCAGATCGACATCGGCGCCCACTGCCTCGGCACCTAGCGCTGCTGCTTGAAAGCTGGTTGCCATGCTGAAGAAATAAACCAGACCATGCTTTCGGCAAGCTAGAATGCAGCCCATCTCGGCTTGTGGCACATTGACACAGTTGAAGACCAGATCAGCCAGTGCGCCAGCGGTAAGATCGCTGATTCCCTGATGCACGGCCAGTGGATCGGTCGCATCGGCTACCAGCACTTCCACCGCAAAAGGCAGGCGTTGGAAACGCGCTGCTTCGCGTTCATCGCGGACCAGGCCAATAACTCTGGCGCCTGCCTGGGCGGCAACCCAGCTGATCAACAGACCTGATTTGCCAGCAGCTCCTACTACCAAAATTCGTTGACCGGATTTCACCAGTCGGCTGGCCTGGGCTGGCGCACCACAAACATCGAGCACCGACAGCGCCAGTTTTTCTGGCAGGGAACCATCAAGCACCGCATAAGGAGAGCGTTCAAACAGGATGGCGTGTCCTCGTACTTTGACTTGATGAGTTTGACAGTTTACCGTGCTGATCTCGGAGATTGCCAGCGGTGTGGTGGTAAGGCTGGTCAAGGTGACTAGCTTTTCACCGGGAACTGGAAAATGCCGTCCTGCTACTGCCAAGACAGTGCCAATGAGCACACCGCCAGAACCGGTAACCGGATTGTGCATTTTGCCGCGTTCGTCGACGATGCTGGCGATGCGTTTGGCTATTAACGCGGTGTCACCGCCAGTTTCCGCTTTTAGCTGCTGAAAGGATGCTGAATCAATGTTAAGGGCGTCTACTTGAATCAGCACTTCGCCGGTACAAAGTGGCGGCTCGGGATCTAGACGCTGGGCGGCATAAGGCAGTACACCCGTTGGCGCTAGCGAACGATGAACGCCCCAGGGGGAACAACCACCTTTACTCATTGCGATCAATAACTTCCTTGAGATTTTAACAGTTTCAAGATAGCCCGAGCCTCGGCGGGCGTAGCGACCGGACGATTCAGTTCTGCGGCTATCCGCTTCATGCGTTCTACTAATTGTGCATTGGAAAGCGCAAGTTCGCCTTTGCGATAGAATACATTGTCCTCGAAACCTACGCGTACATGGCCACCAATGGCGATGGCGATCGTTCCGAGCAGCAGTTCGGCTTTGCCGATGCCTGCTACCGTCCAGGTGCTGCCAGCTGGCATCCTGCTTACCAGTTGCAACAGGTTAGCCGGTGTGGCAGCCATGGCTCCTGGCACCCCCAGCACAAAATCGCAGTGTTGCGGACCGGCCAATGCTCCTTCTTTCAGCAAGCGCAGCGCATTATCCAGGTGGCCGAGCTCGAAGATCTCTAATTCTGGCTTGATGCCATGTCGCTGAAACTCTGCCAAGAACCGCTTGATCAGGCCAAGCGGATTCCAAAAAACCCCGTCGCCAAAATTACAGGTTCCCATGGTAAGGGATGCCATTTCTGGCGAGGGTATCAGCTCGCGTATCGGCAGCAGACGTTCCTCTTCCGTAGCCGAAACCGCGCCACCGGTAGAGATCTGAACTATGCAATCCACCTCTGCCTTGATGTGACGGATGGTTTCGGCAAAAAGGGTAGGTGATTGGCTAGGCGTACCATCATCTTCTCTTACATGCAAATGGATGATACTGGCACCGGATCGTACTGCTGCGATGGCAGCCAGTGCGATTTCTTCCGGTCCGTAAGGCTGGTGGGGGTTGTCCGATTTCATTGTCTCGGCACCCACTGGCGCACAGGTTATTATCAGCTTGTCCATATTATTAACCCCCATTTTAGCCGTAACGTTGGCGTTCTTTCAGCGTGACACAAGTTCCTAGCGCCCGGCAGACCGGTAGCGGCTCCGGCAATACCTCTGCCGCCGAGTCAGCTAGCTGTGGATCATGCTTGAGGCTGATTACCTTATATGCCACGAATTCCATGGTACGCGAAGTATTACCTTCCTTGACAATTCGGCCAGTAGCTTCGATATAGTCTCCAGCATGCACCGGAGCCAGAAATTTTACTTCCGAGTAACCGGCAAATAACCCTTCGTCGCCATCGCGGCGTATCAAAAGTTCGGTCGCTACATCGCCAAATAATTCCAGTAGCTTGGCACCCGCCACCAATCCGCCGGCGTAATGTGCAGCAGGCTCACCCATGCGCACTCTGATCTGAGCGGTGATTTCTTTCATGACTGATTTGCTCCTGGGCTATCATCCGTCGGGGACACCAGCGAAAGCTGGAACTGGCTAACCATCGCCTTTAGATCCAGTGCGCGCTTTGCCAGTGTTTGTGCGGCCGTGGCAATGGCGCCGACAGCGAGGTTCTGCTGCGCGGCACCGGAAGAAACTTGCTCAGCGCTAGCGGCAGTTTGTTCGCAAATAGCTGCTACCGAATCCATTGCCTGTGCCAGCTGTGCTGAACTATCGGCAACTTGACAAGTGTTTTGCACTATTTCCTTGAGGTCCTTGTTAGATTCTTCGACTACCGAAACTATATTGCCGAGTGCTATCCCTACCTCATCCAACGCCTTGATACCGATCGCTACATCTTGATAACCGGTATCCATGGCATGGATGGCAGTGGCAGTTTCACTTTGAATGTGATTGACTTCCTCGGCGATGTGGTGCGCTGCTTGGCCTGATTCGATCGCTAATTTGCGGATCTCGGAAGCCAGGACCGCAAAGCTTCGTCCCTCGGCACCGGCACGTGCTGCTTCGATGCCAGCATTGAGCGCCAAGAAATTGGTCTTCTTGGCAAATGCCGCGATCAGGTCCGAGATCTGGCCAATACTTTGTCCCAGCTGCGCGAGCTGCCGAACTACCTGGGAGGTGCTGGTGACCGTGCGATCTGCCTGTTGCATTTTTTGATAGACTTGTTCCAATGCATCTTGACCTTCTGATGCCGCCAGCGTCATCAGGGAAGCATTGAAAGAAGCTTGCTGCGTACTGGAGGCCAATGAACCGGCGGCTTGTGATATGGCGGCAATTTGCTGTGCTGAACTGGTCACGTCCTGAGCTTGCTTGCTGGCACCGTGGGCTACCTCGCCGATCGCCAAAGCGACTTGTGTGGAATGCTTGCCAGACGCGGCACTAGCAGTGGCTAGCGCCGTACTGCTGGTCTGCAACTCATCAGCGGTCTGCGCGAGCTCACGAACTAGCTTGGTAAGAAAGTTGATCATCGCGCCAAAGCGTTTGGTGAGGCGCCCAACTTCATCATCTGCAGCAAATTGCGGCAGCGGTTGCGTCAGATCGCCGCTGGCCACGTTTGCCATGGCTTTTTCGAGCCTGCTGATCGGATTGGTGATACCGGTGATCAAGCGGATCAGAAAGAAGATTTGTAAAAAGCTGACGATAATGCCGAGCGTCAACCATCCGATACTTTGCCGCAAAGCAGTAGCGAGCTGTTGCTTATTGGCCTCGGTGATCTGCCATACTTTCCGATCGTTGGCTTTGACCAGAGCCGTCAGCACCATTTCGATCGTGGTGGCTTGGGTTCGTGTCACGGTGCTGGCAAGCAGTCTAGCCTCTTCCAGTTTTCCCATTTCTATTAACCTGAGAACTTCGGCATGAGCGGACAAGAACTTTTGATAGGCAGCTTGCAGATCAGTCATGGCAGAAAGCTTTGCCGTATGCCCGGAGGCGAGCTGCCGCAAATTGTCAGCTAACTTCGTTTGCGCCTCGCGTAAGCGGTGGGTATAGAGTTCCCGCCTTTCGGGGGCTGCTAGCACGGTAAGCTCGTAGTGATGGAGATTCTTTAGCCAGGTTGTGGCCTGAATAGCGCTATCAGACTGGCGAAGATAAATTCTAGCGATAGTTTCCAGGTTCAGCTGGGTGCTGGCGATGGTCTGGTAACCGATCCAGCTGCTTCCTAGCATGAAAATCAGTAATACGCCAAAAATACCGGCGATTTTATAAGGTACCGGGATACTACGAACCCACTTCAGCCACTTTGCCAGGAATAAGCGCCTTACCATCGCCCGTTAGTTTAGCAGAACTGGCCGGTTATTTCCCGCAGTAGCCGTTTTAGTGGCACGACTGGCGGCGTAACCATTCCTGCACCAGGTAAGCCGCCACGTCTTCGGCATGGGTGCCAGAGCCGAAACCGGCATCGAACCCCAGCTCGGTTGCCAGCTCATGGGTCATGCGAGGTCCGCCGGCGATCGCCAGCATGTCATTGCGTACACCCTCAGCTTCCATGATTTCGACCAGTTGCGTCAAAGTGGCGATATGAAGGTCCTTTTGCGTGACGATGACTGATACCAAGATAGCATCGGCCTTTTCGGTTATTGCTCTTGCCACCAGGACATCCGGCGGAACTTGCGCTCCCAGATTGATGGCCTGGAGCATGCGATAACGTTCGAGTCCATAATGGCCAGCGTAGCCTTTCATGTTCATGATGGCATCGATTCCCACCGTATGGGCATCAGATCCTGGACAT
>JACQUT010000204.1 GCA_016267585.1 Cyanobacteria bacterium NC_groundwater_1444_Ag_S-0.65um_54_12 | reverse complement strand
GGCTACTACTACCGCAGCGGCCGTACTAGCTTTCTCTGACAGGTCGCGTATCTGCTGTTCTGGCATTCCCGGTCGAGCGACGGCCCAGCTTTTCTTGCGTTCAGCAAGTTCTTGCAGCAATGCCGCATGAACTTCCAGACCATCATCCACGACCATGACGAAAACCTCGTCTGGCAAGGGTAGATAGCGTTCACCGTGCACCAGCGTGAGTGATTGCTGTGCTACCTTGCTGGCGAAAGCGCGCTGGTCCATCCTATCTTCTGGTGTTAACTTGCGCGGTAAGCGATCGCGCTCTAGACCCAGGTGACGCCGCGCTTTCCTGATGCGTTCCACTGCTTCGCGCAACCGCGCCTCTGGTATCTTGCCCGCATCCACTGCCTGGCAGATCAACGCTTTTGCAAGCTTGGGATCGCGTGGCATGAGCAAGACGTCACAACCCGCGTTGATGGCGGCCGCCACTGCAGCTTCTTCTGAATAACTGTCAGTAATTCCACCCATTATTAGCGCATCGGTCACTATCAGGCCGTGGAAATTCAGCTCCTCGCGCAACAAGGTGGTCATGATGGTATGTGAAAGCGTGGCGGGGCTGCCGCTCGGATCAAGAGCTGGCACTGCCAGGTGCGCTGTCATGATTGCTCCGACGTCAGCAGCTATGCAAGCGCGAAAAGGCGCCAGCTCCACTGCTGAAAGTTGTGCCAGCGTAGCTGTGACCGTAGGTAGGTGCAGGTGTGAATCAATAGTGGTGCGACCGTGACCGGGAAAGTGCTTGGCGGTTGCCAGTAAGCCATGCTCTTGGGCACCGCGTACCCAAGCAGCGGCCAGACGGCTCACTTCCTCGGGATCTTCGCCAAAACTTCTTATATTGACAATGGGGTTATCAGGATTGTTATTAACGTCCACTACCGGTGCAAAAGCCCAATTTACACCTTGTGCTCGTGCCTCTTGGGCAGTAAGCCGTCCGGCTTCGTAGGCAACATCCTCCGAGCCAATAGCACCGAATGCCATGTTATAAGGCAAGCGGGTAGCGTTCCACAATTGCTGGCCGGCTCCCGCCTCGATATCGGATGCAATTAACAGTGGATGCGGACTCTCGGCCTGTAACAGGGATAGCAATTCAGGAAGATCTGGCCGACCGCGGAACACGATATATCCCCCCCAGCCTTGCTGCTGTAAATCTGCCAACAGGGGCGCGGCAGCGGCGGCCGCTGTCGGCGGCAGCACCGGACAGATGATTTGGCCGGCTAATTCATGTATGCTTGGCATGCTGCATGCAGCCCTATTGCGAAGTCCTCATCCTGCCACCGGAGCTGGGCGATCTGCCAGTACTCGATCCCGCAACACCCATGCGGTAGGCAATACCGAAAAGTACCGCTTGAATTTTATTTTCATAGGCATCGGCTGGAACCATCAGATAATTGCCAGCCAGATAGACCTGTTCGTTAAGGATCAGCCGACCGCCAACTCCGTAGCTATTTTCGAAGGTATTGAGTGACGTGCGACCCGGAAGAAGTGCGACGGGTGCACTGCCCGGGCTGGTAGTAGGTGGGCTCAGGTTTAGCTGACCACTCCAGCTGACTCCTATTATTACGCGCTCGAAGTCAAGATCGATACCCAGGCCGCCACCCACCCGCAATCCGTTACTCATGTAAGCCAGGCGCGGGGAGGCAAACAGGTTGAGTAACCCTAGCTTCTGCATGGTGTCCAGACGAAAATCTACGCCGCGTGAAGAAATTATCCCGGGCACCAAGCCAAAGAAAGCTTTATTGGTTCCTTGTGGAAGCTTGGCAACTGGCAGATCGACAAAAGTCGAGCCGCTAGCCACCCCAGCCGGATAGGTGTCCTCGCGGTAAAGCAAAGCCCAACCGATACCGCCGAATTCGTTTTGCAAGATAGGACCGCGCAGCCCCGCCAGAGTGATCGGACTTACGATAGCGGCAAGTTCCAGATTATCCAGAACCTTGTATTCGAAGCCAGTTTGCCCGATAAAAGGGAAGATTGGCGCACTGGGCAAGGAGCTCAGAACAAATCCCGGTCCGGCACCGAATTCCAGATCGCCAGTTTTTTCTAAATAGCGCGGAGCAAACAAGAGCCCGCCACCGGTCCAAACGTCACCAGGACGACTGAGCATTGACATGCCACCAGTAGAAGCGTCACCACTTACTATCATCTTGGCAAACCCGGGCTCTGCCAATAGCATGCTGGCACAAGCAACACCAGCTAGGGCTCCCCAGCGCCAAATCAACATTGGTATTTCCTCCTGACTGTCGGTCTTTTTGCTTGTGGGGTATCCTACTGGACTTGCCATAGCTTGTCTATCGTCCTAAGCTTCATCTTTAGTTGTCGTATTATCTTGAGGAGGAATGCTGTGCGATATCCGGCACTCGCCTTGCTATTGCCACTCTGGCTTAACGTGGTGGCGCTTCCGGTCAGGGCTCACATCGTCGATGATGCCTTCAAAGATGTTCCGGCAGAACATTGGGCAGCAGAAGCTATCACGGAAATGGCTATCAAACGTTCACTAATGCGTGCTTTCTCTGATGATACCTTTCGTGGTGAACAGCCACTCTCGCGTTCCCAATTCGCCGAATCACTCAGCGCTCTTTTAGATGATCTGGAAGCCCTCTCACGCACCAATTGGCGCGAAGGTACCCGTCATGATTACTTGCTAAGTGATGTTCCCGAAGCAGCGGTCAACCGCTCGCTGATCTTGACCTTGGCTAATGACTACCAGCTTTGGGAGGGGGTACCTACGATCAATAGCGAGCATTTCTATCCAGAACAAACCGTGACCCGTTCCGAGGTTGCTCAAGTAGTAAGAAACCTGTTGCTGCTCGGCGAGAGCCGGCGCGCGATCATTCCGCGCGATCCACGCGATCCGCAAAACCCCTTCAAGGACGTTACTCCGTCCGAATGGGCTTATCATGCCATTTTAGCCGACAGCCAGCGTTACAAAGTAATGATTGGTTATCCCGACGTGACCTTCCGCCCGGAAGATGAGCTTACCCGTTACCAGTATGCTGCTATCGGTTCCGCTACCTTTGGCATGATCCGCGATCTAGTTCGCCGCACCATGGAGGAGCGAGACTCGCTCATCCCCGCCAGACAACAAGATCGCTTTTCGGAGCGTCGTCCTTGGTTTTTCTCCATCGCACCAGGAGGTGCGCTCGGCGAAAGCAGTGGTGCTCTGAATCTGGGACTCGGCAGCCGTTACGTCTCGTATCCCGAGCAGTTTCTTGGTCTGGAACGTTGGTTCGGTTTGGCAAAATTGCATATTGGATTTAACCCCGGCACCGCTGCGACTTTCACTGTGGGTGCTTTTCCCCAAGGGCCAGTATTTCGTTTGGCAAGCCTGGGTGAGTTACAGCTACAGCCTTATGTAGGTTTGCGTGGCATTTTCGATACTGCGAGTGGCACTAGTTTGCCTAGTCTAGGTTTGCCAGTTTTGGGCGGTTTAGCCTACTGGCGGCTGGACCGCTGGGGTGCCTATGTTTTTGCTGACAGCAATTTCTTCTCGGTGGGATCTCAGGTATCTGCCGTACCGATCAGTGAACTGGGCCTCGGTAGCGAGTATATCCTGGGTCCAGGATTGTCCCTGCAAGGTGGGTTAGGCTTGGTGACGTTGCCCAGTTACCTGCAACTAGCACCGAGTCTTGGAATAAACCTGGCCTTTTAGCCAGGACAGCTGCCATAATCCTATGAGAAACTTGTCAGTAGTTATAAGCGGGCTCTTGTTACCTACCGGCTGTCTTTACGTCATGAACAAGGCTCAACCATGGTCAGAGACCATAGCAGCAAACCCGCTGCGCGTTGAACGCGGAGCTTACTTGGTCGAAAGAGTGGCAGCTTGTTTTAACTGCCATCCCTCTGCCAATAATGCCAAAATGAGCCGGTACTTCGGTCGTACCCGGGAAATTCCCGGCAAGATCTACGCTCCCAATATCTCGGCTGATCCGGAAACCGGAATCGGTAACTGGACAGATGGTCAGCTGTCCAGAGCGATCAGGGAAGGGGTAGATAATAACGATGAGGCGCTTTTCCCCATAATGCCATATGGCTCCTACTCCGCTATTTCAGACGAAGACGTGCGTTCGATCATCGTTTACCTGCGCAGTCTGCCAGCTTGGCAGACCCGAGTTCCGGAACGTCAAATAGCTTTCCCCATGAGTTTACTGATCAACTTATTGCCACAGCCGGTAAAGGGGCCATTAAACGCACCTGACCGGCGAGATCTGATAAAAGATGGTGGATATATCGCAGCAGTCGCGGGTTGCGTCACCTGCCATACTCCTTTGAATTGGCGTGGTCCGGATACTAGCCATTCCTATGCCGGCGGCTGGAAATTTGTCTTGGCGGATGAAAAAGCGGAAGTAATATCTCCCAACATCACCGCGGATCCGCAATTTGGTATTGGTAGCTGGACGGACGGACAGCTAAAGTACGCGCTGCAATCAGGTCGCCGGCCAGACGGTAAATTGTTGCGCGCGCCAATGCCTTGGCAGTCTTATGCCGGAATGACTGAAGCCGATATGGTCTCATTGCTGGCTTTTCTGCGCACCATACCGCCGCTTCGCCCAGCTACTGGCTCAATGTAATATAAGGAGGGAAAGCTCAGCAGCCTGCTAATGCTGTGATTTAGCAATCTCAGATCGCGTCACGACCGTCACTCCCGTATCGATGATGGGAGGAATTTTCTGGCCGGTAGCTGCTTTTACCAAGGTTTCTACCGCTAGCTCACCCATCTTTTCCGGTTGTTGCGCAATCAAGGCGTCAGCCACCCCTTCTTTTAACAGCTTCAGCAAGTCTGGCGTGACATCCATGGCTATGAGCTTCACCTTGCCCTCGCGCCGCCGTGACTTCAAAGCCTGGCCGACACCGGGCCCGGCAATTGCGTTATCGGTAAAAAAAGCTCTCACTTCTGGATGCGCGATGAGAACATTCTCGGCTATCTCGACGGCCCGTGCCTTGTCGCCATTATCGGCTTGCTGCGGCAGAACACGAATTTGCGGGTTTATAGCACGCTTGAAGCCATTGTCACGCTCCAGCAGATTTTGTGCGCCCAGTACTCCAGTCACGAT
>JACQUT010000203.1 GCA_016267585.1 Cyanobacteria bacterium NC_groundwater_1444_Ag_S-0.65um_54_12 | reverse complement strand
GAGTGGTATAGAGCACCTTGCCATCAGCCACCAGAGAGGTCTCCCAGCTGAGCGTTGTGGTGGTGGCCTGTAAATTGCGCAAAGTAACGTTAGAAAGCAGCAGTTTCGGAACGCCAGGAGCTGGAATGGGTGTTGGTATTGGCTCTTTGCTCTCTAATTTTTCCAGAGCACGTGCCAAATTGAGTCGTGTTACCGTACCATACGGGAATCCCGTCGTCGCATCACCGGTATTTTGCAAGATCGTAACAATTTGAGCAGGGGAAAGATTACGCTGGCGTGATAGTAACAGGGCAACTGCACCAGCCACATGCGGAGCAGCCATACTTGTCCCCGATTGCTCTTTATAAGATTTGTTCAAGGTCGATAGTATGCCAACGCCAGGCGCAGCCACTTTGACATATGACCCAAAGTTAGAAAAGGCAGCTCTAGCATCGTACTGATCAGTAGCTCCCACGGCAATAACGTCCGGATAGGCAGCAGGATAGGTAGTATCCGCACTGGAGTTATTACCTGCCGCCGCTACCACGATGACACCTCGGGTAATTGCCTCGGCTATCGCATCTTGCAAGGTCAAAGAGGGAGCAGATCCACCTAACGAGAGATTTATGACGTTAGCTCCCAGCTCCACCGCTTTGGTAACACCAGCTACAATGTCTTCCACGTTCCCGGAGCCGTCACTACTCAAGACCTTTATAGCAATCAAAGTGCTCTGGTAGGCAACACCAACTATCCCTTTACTATTGTCACCGAGGGCAGCAATGGTGCCAGCTACATGCGTGCCATGTCCCATGTCATCCATCGGATCAGCAGTTCGGTTGGCCAGGTTTGGTCCTCTGATGATGTGGGTTTCATCGAAATCTTCGTGAGTATAATCAATCCCGGTATCGACGACAGCAATTTTGATACTTGAAGCAGCAGTAATATTCCAAGCAAGGGGTGCCTGAATTTTGTAAATGCCCCATAAATTCGCCAGTAATGGATCGTTAGGCACATAGCTGGTCCGCATAGCAAATGCTCGATAAAGATAGTTTGGCTCAGCGTAAGTTACGGCAGGATCACGCATCAAACGAAAAGCTGCTGCCTCCTCGCTCTCGCCTGGCAACGTCTGGATTACCGCGTGACCAGGAAGCTCTAGCGGGCGCAAGAGACCTTTTATGGTCCGAGTTTGGTAGCCCGACCGCAGCCGTACTAGCACCTGTCCCTTTACTCTAGGCGCTGCCACAGTGGGAACAAGGGAATGATGCGGCATTGCCTTTTGTTGACCAACCAGCTGCGACGTAGAGTCCACCTTGGTAGGCAAGCCACAACTTGTCAGCAAGGAAAAAACAGCGAGCAAGGCTAATGATGAGCGACGTTTACTGGATGCTGGCATATCGATCTCCTTGCTGTTGGGCGCTTGACGCGCTAGCGTTGACTGAACGTGGGCATTATTCACCCTCCAGGGGTCTTACCCCTTTGCTTCGCTTAAGTTACGGGACAAGCGTGGGCTTTTTGGTAAAAATACCGGCTCAGTACTTATAAAGTAGCCGATTTGCCAGCTCCCAAGCCGAAAACAAGCTTCCCGCATCAGCCAATCCCTGGCCTGCAATGTCAAATGCTGGTCCATGATCAACAGACACTCGAATGAATGGTAAACCGATAGTTACGTTGACTCCGCGCTCCATTCCAATAAGTTTTAGCGGGATATGCCCCTGATCGTGATACATGCAAACAACAATTCCCAGCTTGCCCCGCGCAGCCTCGCGGAAAGCTATATCGGGCGAAAGCGGTCCAGCCACGCGCAACCCTAGTAAACGTACTTGCTCGATAGCCGGAGTAATGATGGTGCTCTCTTCATCGCCAAAAGCCCCGCCCTCTCCAGCATGGGGATTGAGTCCACAAACACCTATTACCCGATCCGGCTCATCGAAAAGGCTCAGTGCCGCTTGGGCAAGCTGAATTGTGCTCACGATTCGTGGCACGCTGATAGCCAACGGGACCGCTCGCAGCGCCAGGTGAGTCGTTACATGTATGGCTCTGAACGGTTCAGCAACTAACAGCATGCCAAAGCTTTGCGAATTCGCCACTTTGGCGAAGAATTCCGTTTGACCAATAAAACTCTGGTCAACACGTTGAACCGCACACTTGTTGATAGGGCCAGTTACCACACCTGCCAGGCGTTTGGCTTGTAGATCGGATGCTACCGCCGCTAGTACTGCCAGAACATGATGTCCGCAGTCCGCGTTGGCAATGCCATAAGGCGGCAATTCGCCCGGCCAAGGCACCTCGACAAAATCACAGTTATCTTGCCTTGGAAGCAGCTGCCGCAACTTAGCCCCTCTATCCAGAATTCGTTTGTCGCCATAAATGACTGGACGGGCAGAATTTACAGGCAAACATGCCAACAAAGCAACCACGATCTCGGGACCGATGCCAGCCGGATCGCCAAGAGTAATTGCTATGCGTCGGGGTAATGAAAACATGTGATACTACCCACTGTCATCTAAATATAAATTCCAGCATGTTAAGATTAATTTTTATAACCCGGCGCGAGCCAAAAGACCGGGAGGTGGAAGAATGCTAAAGCTTAAACGACGCTGTATTGTAGCCGATGATTTGGGTCGCAAGTATGAATTCCGTATCGTTACTGTCTTGCCGGACGGGACACTCATAATGCTGACGGCAAAGTGTGCCGAGGAAATACGCTTGCTTGCTGCAGCCAACCTTTCGGTAGACGTACTACGAATCCTGCGCGATAACATCGTGGCATTGGACCCTGAAACTGGTTGCTTTCTTTGCCTCGCTGAATTGAAAAAACGTCTTGAAAGCGTAGCTAACCCTCTCTTGAAGCTAGTTGCCATCTCTGCTTGAGTTAGCAAGCGCCACCGAACCAGGACAGCACTCCTTGTTAGCTGACGAGGACTGGTTACAACTGCAAGATGCCGCTACAGCAGAATTAGTTATGGAAAACCCACCCCCTAGCATTGACTCCTGATAATCCACGATGGCTCCCTTGACGAAACGGAAACTTTGCGGATCAATAGCAACGCGAATGCCAGCTATTTCGCTGAAGTGATCATCCTCCTTTGGTTCATCTAGCCCCATTCCGAAACTGAAACCGGAGCAACCGCCTGGCCTTATGAAAATCCTCAGTACCAAATCAGTACGATTTTGAGCGTTCAGGAACTCTTTGACTTTAGTTTCCGCCTTTGCCGTGAGAGTGATCATAGCCAGATTTCCTCGCGAAAATTACTTTCCTCTATCCAGACCGGATTATTC
>JACQUT010000200.1 GCA_016267585.1 Cyanobacteria bacterium NC_groundwater_1444_Ag_S-0.65um_54_12 | reverse complement strand
GTAATAATGCCCGCATTATTCACCTTTCTGATACGATTATCCGACCCGGTAGTAATATAAATATTATTATTATCGTCAATTGCGATTCCAGTGCATGTCAATTCAGCATCAGTAGCCGGGCCGCCATCGCCAGAATAACCGAGCACACCATTCCCGGCCACCGCGGTAATAGTGCCATCGCTCGCCAGACGATACACCATGTCATCGGTTGAAAAATAGAGATTGCCTGAATTATCCTGCGCCATCGTATTCGGGTTGCCGATCGGCCAATCAAGCGTCAGGGTGCCGGCTGGTGGCTGATTCAATCCGCCAGCATAGGTATCTATGGTAGTTCCCGCTACTTTGAAGTTATTATTGGCGGCTACCATCACGATGTTGCCCACCTGGACCGTCAGCTGTCCGGTAACCGCCCCGCTGGGAACGGGAACCGTCAATTGTGTGCCGATAGGGTTAACCATTGTCGCAACGGCCATTATCGCCCCGTTCGCACCATTGAAGCGCACGAGGTTATTGGCGGCTACCGGATCGAAACCATTGCCATAAATGGTAATGGTTTCGCCCACTGCGCCATTGGCAACCGAGAGATCGGTCACCAGCGGACCACGCTCTAGCAAGGCAAAGGTATCGCTAGCGTTATCCCAGGCAATCGTGCGCAATGGATCCAAATTCAGTGCCAAAGCGCTATCGACCAATCCCCAAACTGCTGAAAAGTCACTGGCCGAGATCTCCGGTGTCTCGGTAAATACGTCAGGGATAGCTACCGTGATCTTGCCCAGCAATGTTCGCAACTGAGTAATACCGAGCCCCTTGAGACCAGCTATGGCAGCGATCGCTGTCGTGCTACGACTGATTTGAATGCGCTCGCCAGTAAGGCTGACCCATTTGCCGTCTGACCGGCTAACTACCGTTCGCAATCTGGCTGCAACGGCTCCGACGCGATTTGCGAAACCACCCGAAGACAAACCTTTTGCCGCCTCTAGCAGATAAGGCTTATCGACCGATGGACGCCAATTGGGCAACGCCAAAGAAAATGCACCACCAGGAGCTGTCACGGTAGTAGCTACCGTCTGGCCGTTTGTTGGATCGATCAACGATACCGTGGCACCGCTGGCAATCTCTCTAGTGGTAGCCGAAATGTTCTTCTTGCCCGAATCCACCCAGCGGACCACGCCAGCTAATAAAAAATCTGCCGCTGGCGCGCTTGCTGGTAAGAGTACGGGCCAAGGGCGCGAACAACTTGCCAATACTAGCAATAGCACCACTAGCCAGTAGCGATCCATGCCTGTTTCCCCCCGATGCATGCCATTGGGTAAAGCTAGCCACCCCAGGCCATTATTTGTCTCGTACCACCTGGTGTAATATTCCACAGAAGAAAGCGGGTTTAACGCTTTACCGGCGGCTGCTACAGCTAGGGGTGCGCTAGATTTTGCCAGTTGCGGATTATCGCCAGAGTTATAAATTGAGCACTGTATTGGAGTAAATCGCAAAAAAGCCAAGGAAGTGCTGTCCCCCATGCAAAATGAGGCGGTAGCCAGGCTACTGGAGAATATTGCTGCAGCGCTGCAGCTAAAAGCGGAAAATATCTTTCGAATTCGCGCCTATGAAGAAGCAGCGCGCAATATTCGCTTCCTCAAGGAGGATATAGCAGAAAACTGGCGACAAGGGCGGCTTACCGAGGTCCCTGGCATCGGCACCTCTATAGCCCAGAAAATCGGTGAATTCTTACAAACCGGTAAAAGCGCTTACTTGCAAGAACTTTGCGATGGTTATCCGGTCGCTTTCTTGGAACTGCTAAAGATCCCGGGAATCGGCCCCCGTCGGGCCAAGCTGCTTTACGATCACTTTCATGTCACCAAACTGGATGATTTGGCTGATCTGGCGCGTCGCCAACAGATCCGGCAAATCCGTGGCATGGGGCCAAAAACTGAAGAACAGCTAAGCAGAGAGCTGGCACGCCTTGGCCAGCGCACGCAACGGCTTCCCCTGGGCATCGCCTGGCCGCTAGCGGAGCGCATTGCTAGCTTGCTGCGCAACAGCCCCGCGGTAGGGCAAGCCGAACCGGCTGGTAGCATTCGCCGCCGGCTAGAAACCATCGGCGACATCGATATCCTGGTGGCATCCGATCGATTCGCGGAAATCAGGAAACTGATAGCTGACCTCCCCCTTACCAAAGAAATCCTGGCCAGCGGCTCTACCAAAATAACGTTTCTGACGGCTGAAGATTTTCAGGTAGACATCCGCATCGTGCCGCAGGAAAGCTGGGGAGCCGCGCTCCAGTACTTTACCGGTTCCAAAGAGCATAACGTGGCATTACGCGAGCTAGCGGTGCAAAAGGGATACAAGTTGAGCGAATACGGGATCTTTGAAGTTGAATCGGGGCGCAAAGTGGGCGGTCGAACCGAAGCCGAGGTGTATGAATTGCTTGGCTTGACACCGATACCGCCCGAACTGCGGGAAAAGCGCGGTGAGATCGCCGCTGCAGCGGCGGGCTCGCTGCCCCGGTTAATAACCTTGGCGGATGTGAAGGGAGATTTTCACGTTCACAGTAACTACTCGGACGGCAATTCCAGTATCGCTGCCATGGTAGAGAGCGCGATCGCCCACGGCTACCAATATCTTGCCATAACCGATCACTCTATTGGACTGGGGATAGCGCGCGGAATCAATCAAGAAAAAGCCTGGCGGCAGTGGGAAGAAATTCGGCGTCTCAACAAACAGTACGCTCCTTTTCGCATACTATCCGGGGTAGAGCTAGAGGTCCGCGCCACTGGCGAGCTGGACTTATCGGAAGAACTGCTGGCTGGTTTCGATTTTATCTGCGCTTCCGTTCACTCCGGCACCAGAAGCGATGCCGAGCGCATCACCAAACGAATGGGCAGTGCGCTGCGGCAACACTGGGTCCATGTCCTCAACCACCCTGGCGGACGCTTGCTTAACCAGCGCCCACCTTACGAGTACCATCTCGATCAGTTATTGCAAACAGCAAAAGAAACGGGTAAGGCCCTGGAAATCAATGGCTCCTACCTGCGCATGGATCTCGACGATAGCAGTGCCCGCAAAGCCAAAGAGCAAGGAGTATTGCTTTCGTTGGGTTCAGATGCTCATTCCGTGGCCGGGTTAGACGCCATGCAACTGGCAGTGGCAATTGCCCGTCGCGCCTGGCTCGAACCCGCTGACGTGCTCAATACCCTTCCTCTGGCCGAGTTGTTGCAATGGCTGGAGCGAGAAAAACTTTGAGATCCCATCACAGCCAAACAGCAACCAGACTTTCAGAAAAAAGAAAGTTTTTCGGGCCCGTTGCTACTGCACCAAAGCATTGCGCAGGAAGAAAGACTCGCGCAGCTCGATAAGTCCGCTGAAAGGCGCGGTATTCATGCGCAGCCAAAAAATCAGGCGCTTGGCAGCGCTTGGCCTCTTGAAGTTGATAGCAGTGAGGCCAGCGACCGGGGCAGGTACGCCGAGCGGCCAGACACCGGTCAAGATGCCGGCGTTCCCGCCGTTGCGGCTACCGTCGATCACGAACATGCCACCCGCTGCATAGGAAGCCGATGCCACGTTGCCACTGCCATCCGGATACTCGAAACCCCAGCGCAGGCCATCGGTCGAAGCGTAGCGCAGGTTATAATTGCCCGCCACGTCGTTAGGGAAAGCAGCACCGCCCATTATGGTGAAATAATTGGAGGTGTCCGTAGAAGGGGTAGCCAGTTCCGGACAAATGATCGAGAAAGAAGCCAGCGCATCGGGCGGGGTGATGGAAATCGTGGCCGCCCCGGAAGCCGTATCCTGCAAGGTCAACATGCCAGGCCGCAAGCCGACCGGCCTCTCGTCGCGCGGATCCGGCCAGAACCGGAGTTCCTGGTAACGGCTGCCACTGCCTGTCATCGGCAAGCGCAGACGCGCCGGTTCTACCGCGATGTTGGCGTCGAAGAGCGCCTGCGTTGCGACATCCGTCGTGTAGGGCTGATAGGCCAGCAAGAACTGTCCTTCGCCGCCAGTAATATTGTCCAGGAATGCGCGACCGGCACCGGGCTGCCGCAACTCGCCGAAGACAATCTGGTAACTGACTTGCTGGGAACGATACTGCAGCATCAGGGCCAGCAGAAAAGCCGCCATGACCCCGGAAGCGAGCGCCACTTCCAGCAAGCTTACCCCGCGCAGCCCGCTGCTCACAGGTAATCTCCCCTCACCACCCAGATGGTGCCCGAGCTAGGATGCGCAGTGGACATCTCCCTGCCGTTGATCAGCACTTTGATGGAATAAGTGGGGGCATTGGAACAGTCCAGCTGCAACGTATATACGACTCCGGGCAGAGCGAGCGGCGAAACCGTGGCGCAGGGCGTGTAGGTAGGAGATTTGATGAAGGCCAGCTGATCGCGGATCAGCCGCTCGGCAATGGCAGGCTGCCCTTGCTGGGTACGGATCTCGCTCGTGGTGTCGAGCAAGGAGCGGCTGATCTGGATCAAGGCGACTATGCCGACCATGGCAACGGCTGACCCGATGGTAGCTTCTAGCAAAGTGATGCCGCCGGCGCGCTTCATAGACCGCCACCGACACTGACCAGGCGGCTGCCGGTGCTAGAGCGCGTGCTCCAGGAAGTATCGTCAGCCGGCACGAGTTCGATGGCCAAGCGGCGGCTGGCCGTCCAGCCTTGCGTGCGGTCCGTCACGCTGCCGTTCACCGTGAAGCGGTGCTTGTTCCAGCCGCTGGTATCCAGGCCTATGGATTCAGGCAGAACGGAGGCCGTACCGGAAAGCGAGGCCGCAGCGGCCAGTGGCAAGAGAGCTTCCACGGTGTAGGTAGCCGTGTTGCTGGGGAAAATCGTACCGGGTTTGGCTCCTGGTGCATTGGCGGCATTCTGCAGCCATACCGTCAGCGCGGCTTCACAAAAAGCGGAGGCCTGGGTACCCAGAAAAAGCCGTTCGGAGTCGCGCTGTTGCGCCTGGTTCACCAGCATGCGCGAAACGCCGATGGCAGCCATCGTCAGCGCAAAGACGAAAATCGCGCTGACGAGAATCGCGTTGCCGCGTTGCCGCCTAGTGAATCCAGCGAATACGACCATTTAACGAATCCACGAAGAAGAGATTGCCCGCGCCATCCACCGTCATGCTTCCGGGCCCAGCCAGCTCGGCGACGCTGACGGGGCCGCCATCGCCGCTGAACCAAGGTGTGTCGGTGCCGGCCAGCGTGGTGATTATTCCGCTGGCATCTACCTTGCGCAAGCGATTGTTCAACCACTCGGCTATGTACAAGTTGCCGGTGCCGTCCACGGCAATATGGCGCGGCTGCGCCACACCCACTGCAGTGGCAGGGAAACCATCGCCCGGATAGACTCCGGAGCCATCCCCGGCCAGCGTGGTAATTATCCCGCTGGTATCCACCTTGCGAATGCGATTATTCCCGCTGTCGGCGATATAGAGATTGCCCGCGCCATCCATGGCCACATCCCTAGGCCTTGCTAAGCCAGCAGCGGTAGCCGGTCCACCGTCGCCACTGAAGTAGTAACCGCCGTCACCCGCCACGGTAGTGATGATCCCGTTAGTATCCACCTTGCGAATGCGATTGTTCCCATTGTCGGCGATATAGAGATTGCCCGCGCCGTCCACCGCTATGCTCTCGGGATAGTACAGATCGGCGCTGACCGCCGGGCCGCCATCGCCCGAATAGCCCCCCCAGTTACTATTGCCGCCCGCCACGGTAGTGATGATCCCGGCAGTATCTACCTTGCGAATGCGATGGCTTTTTTGATCTGCGATGTAGATATTACCGCCATTATCTACTGCTACATCACGAGGATCCATCAGGCTCGCAGCGGTAGCCGGTCCGCCATCGCCCAATTCCAAAGAATCCGGGTTGCCATTTCCCGCTATCGTGGTGATGATGCCGCTGGTATCCACCTTGCGCACGCGATGATTCCAAGAATCGGCAATATAGAGATTACCCACACTATCGCTACAGATACCACCGCCCTCCACACCAGCAGAAGCCGGGCCAAAACCAAACATGGCATTCAAGGCCGGTCCGCCAACGCCCGAGTAACCATAGGTGCCAATGCCGGCTATCGTCGTGATGATCCCGGTGGCCATAGTCACCTGGCGAATGCG
>JACQUT010000196.1 GCA_016267585.1 Cyanobacteria bacterium NC_groundwater_1444_Ag_S-0.65um_54_12 | reverse complement strand
GGATACCAGTCAAATGCTAAAGCTATTTCGGCCATGGTAACCGATCCAGGTGAACTTCCAGGTATGCTGGAGTAAAGCGATCCAGGAAGCCATCGATATCCGGCGGCGGATCGAGAGTTTGTGCCGCCAGATAGGCGGTTGCCAGGTATGATGTCTGATAAAAGCCACCTGGGATAAGTCGGAGAGTGGCAGGTTGCGATCTGGGGTTAGGGCCCCAGTCAATAGCTAGCGTAGCTCGAAATTGTGTTCCATAATGAGTGCGAAAAGCACCGATATCGATACGGCTGCGCGAATAGGTACGACTGAAAGTGGCGAAGGGACCCCAATCACCCAAAGCATAGGTACCCCACCCCGCCGATAATACGCAATCCCACCAGGGCAGGTGAGATTCGGCCTTGATGATGAGTTCGGAAAAACGATTTTGCGCCAAACCGCCACGCAGCTTCAAGAAACCCAATCCTCTCGCTAACTCGTATCCTATTTCACCACCAGTCTGGAGCCCCCCGGCTACCAAGCTGACATTGAAAACCGCTGGTACCCCGGGCGCTAACCAGCCAACCGAACGCAGCGTACCACGTGGTGGTTCAAGATTTTGTCGCGGCAAGAAAGCTGCCTGGAGCCGGCCAGTAATACGTAACCCCGCTCGCACTGGCGCTGCCAGTTCGAGTCGCGCTAACAAGTCATAGCTTTGCTGCGAAAAGCGTTGAGCAGGCTGGATAGTTAGATCTACGTGATTCCAGGTAGGAGAGACCGGCGTATCAGGTGATGGCGGAGCGATTGGTGGTTCAACTTGAGCTTTTAACGGACCACGCCGCGTAACTGCAGCAGCTATTTCGCTGCTGGCGGCAACCAGGGTCAGCAATGGTTGATCATCCATGCAAGGCACCAGGCGAACTAGCACATTGTTACCCGTCAAAGGTACGATTACTGTCAGCACTTCGGCGATCGCCTCGAGCTGCGTAGGACGGCGCCGATTTTCATACCAGACAGTAATAGAAGCAGAGGCTTCATTTAACCGTAAATTCTCGTAACCCAAAGCTTGCAACTGCTCCACTACCGGCGATAAGGTCGCCGCAACTATCGGCCAGACAAGTAATTGCAAGGGAAAACCTTATCTAGATCCCGCTTCGGACAAGGGAACTCGGAAATTATTCACCAGCGACCAGGCAGCCGCAACTATGGTAACCGTGCTAGCAACGGCAGAAACGATATTCACTACGTCATGGAAATTCGCGAAATAAAAGAACTCTTCTGGTACATCCACTATATCGCCTGGTCTAAGGATCGGATCTTCCTCGAAGTGCCCTTCGCGCAAGATTCGCTGGGCATCTACGGCAAAGGTCTCATTGGTACTGGCGCGTGTGATGATAATGCGACGTAAATTCGCTCGCGGCAACGGGCCGCCTGATTTGTTCAGATAATCGGAAAGACGATCGTTGGAACGATAGGGAATCTTACCTGGATTACCGACTTGGCCATGGACATAGACCGCCGAATCCTCGGCAAGATCCTTGCTGTCTGGTACTAGTACGAGATCGCCGTCCTGTAACTGAATATTCTGGCTCTCGTCATTCTCGAACAGTAACTTATAAGCGTCAGCCTTGGTGGGATTCTCGAACCGTGCTTCGCCAGAACGAACCTTGTGGTAGATTCGTACTTCATGCAGACCAGAACCCGGTTTGATGCCACCGACCAGTGCCAGGGCATCGCGCAACCGGGTACCCAATGTCAAGACATAGGTGCCACTCTTGGCTACTGCTCCAGCAACGGTCACCTGCGTCCGGGGCAAGCTGACGAAGCTGAGGGTATTATTAGGTATCGTGAGCTGATCGAGATGCTGTAATTTGCGCTTTAGCGTATTATCGGCGGTCAAGTCAATATGGCGTTCAACACGGTCCGCCTTACGCATGCTCTGTAGATTGACCAAGCTGCCTTGAGAAAGCGCCGCGTCTGGCTTTGGTCCATGTGCGAGTACTAGTAGATCTGCCAAGGTATCGCCGGGAAGGAACTCATAAGTTCCTGGTCGGTGCACTGCCCCAGTAAGCGTGGCGAGATGAGTAACCGGCGGAACGTTGATTACGTCGCCAGCTTTGAGCAAAGGATTGCTGTCAATTTCACCTTCGATCAAGAATCGATAGAGATCGATGCGCAACAAACTAGCGGAATCGGCTCGCGTGATGCGGATACGGCGCTGCGAGCCTTCGGATAAAATGCCATCAGCGCGATCTAGCGCCGCCGATAAGCGTGAGATAGCCGGTACGGTCACGACACCAGGCCGGTTTACCAGGCCGGTAACAAAGACCTTGATAGGCCGGGTAGCAGATAACAACACTGAAACATTAAGATCTGTATGACGTTTGTTCATCAGTGAAGCCAGTTGATTTCGTACCTGAGCCGTGGTAAGGCCTATGACAGGAATCTCACCGAATTGCGGCAAGAAAATACGGCCCTCGAACGGTACGGTATAGGTCCGAGTAAATTGCAGATCTTTTCCCCAGATGTTTACAGTAAAGGTATCCCCGACGTTGAGTCGAAAATCATGAATTGCTTGAGGGCTATCAATTGCCAGGCTTTCTGCGATCGCTGAAGCGTTAGATTCGTAACGTACCGATTCACTAGTTGATGATTCAATGACTGGTTGTCTTGAATACCCACCCCTATCGGCGACAGAGCTGTTGAGCTGGGCGAATGCCGGATAGACGGCTAGGTACAGGCACCAAACAATGACCGCACCAAGATGAAAGAAGGTCGAATTCGGCATGATATCTTTGAGTTAAGCTATACCTTGGTGCATGGTAGCATAACAGGGGATCCGGTGCGGTCAGCGGTATCGTGAACGGGCTAGAATGAGGTAGTTCATGGCACCTGTGGAGGATGGGCAGTTGCCTCTTAGTTATGACTTGACTTCAGATGCCATTATCGGCATGCGAATAGCGGTGCTGGGTTACGGTGCCCAAGGGCAATCACATGCTTTGAATTTGCGCGATTCGGGAGCTGAAGTGATCGTTGGCTTACCTAGTACGGCTACTCGCTATTTGGCGGCATGTGATGCCGGTTTTACGGTTTTATCCCCAAAAGCGGCGGTACAGGATGCACGCTTGGTAGCCATGCTAGTACCAGACGAAGTGATGGCAGAAGTCTACACGGCAATCGAGCCGGCCTTGCGGGCACCCTGCGGGTTGGTATTCGCGCATGGTTTTGCTTTACATTACGGCGCGGTAAGACCACGAGCAGACCTCGATGCCATACTGGTGGCTCCTAAAGGCCAAGGTAAGGCAGTACGCGAGGCCTACCTGCGCGGTAGCGGCGTGCCCGGATTGCTAGCTGTTCACCAAGATGTCAGTGGACACGCGAAAGAGCTGGCAGCAGCCTATGCCGCGGCCCTGGGCTGTGGACGATGTGGTGTGCTTGAAGTAACGGTGGCCGAAGAAACGGAGGCGGACTTGGTCTCGGAGCAAGCGGTCTTGTGCGGTGGAATTACCCAGTTAGTAAAAACCGGATTCGAAGTACTGGTTGAAGCCGGCTTTCCGCCAGAGGTGGCTTATTTTGAGTGCTTGCACGAACTCAAATTAGTCGTCGATTTACTGCATTCCGGGGGACTGGTCGGCATGCACCAAGGAATCAGCAATACGGCAGAGTTTGGCGCGCTGCAAAGTGGGGCGCTGTTTCAGCAATTGCCTTTACGCGCGGCCATGCACGAGATTCTGGCGAGTGTGCGGAGTGGAGATTTTAGCAAACGCTGGCTCACCGAAGCAAGTACTGGCATGCCAATGCTACAGCTAGCTCGCCAGCAAACAGCAAATCACCCGATCGAAGTCGTGGGAGCTCGGTTACGCTCTCGCATGCAGCAAGCGTAGCGGCATGCTCTGGTTGTTCGATAAATTACTAGTCAATATGATAGCGGCCGGATGGCTGCTAATAGCTTTACCAGGTTGTGATCTAGGTCTACGCCAGCGCGCGCCGCAACTAGAGGAACGTTGGCAACTGGAGCCACGCGAAGTCAATGCTACGGCATTTACTTTGCTGGCAACGTCTAGCTATTGGGGGCCAGGTGAACGAATCGTGACCAGTCGCTCGATCTTGGGTAATGTTCAACGGGTCGTAAACCCCTATGGCGAGGACAATATTATCTTCAGGTTGCAATTACATAATACTGGCAAACTTCGAGCGACGCTAAGGCCGCAAGAAGCTACCCTGCAGGCCGGTGGTCGGGTCCTGGCAGCGCTGACGCTCGAAGATTACAAGCGTAATTGGCCTACTTATCCCATTGTCAATGCTGAAATAGCAAAAGATCAGGCTGCCGCTTTTACCTTCGTGCTGCGCTCCATGCTACTCGAAAGGCAGATCATGCCAGATGAGAGGGTGGGTGGTCGTTTAGCTTTCCCCGCTCCGGCGGGAGCTAAAGGCGATGTCATATTGCGATTGCCGGTCGATCAGCTTGCCAGTACAGCGACATTATCATTTACCTTTAGCGTGCAGCCCGTCACAACAGCGCGAGTATGGGCCAAGATATCGCAGATTGACTAGGATGCTTGATATGAGATCAATAGAAAATATCGGTGCATGGCTGCTGGTAATGCTTGCCGGGATAACGGGATGCAGCATGCAAGAGCTGATCTTGCGACGTTCCGCAGTGGATTGGGGACATCTCGGAATCAAGGAATTGGTAGTCATTCCTGCTACGCCCTCTACCGAAGTATCCGGTGATCGAACGTTAGCAGCCCAGGGCACTGCTATGATTTTCGCTTCCGCAAACGAGACCGAGTTAAGTGCCATGACCGCCACCGCAGCTGAGCTGCTGACCTTTGCCTTGCGAGAGTCGGCAGTAGTAGTAAAACCCAACGAGTTCGAACAGCCGCGTCTCGAAGTAACAGTAAAGGAGGCAGTCGCCGTTAGCAAATCAGCTACCGCAATAACAGCACCCTTGGCCAAGCGAGAATTTGGCACGTTGCCATACGTACGTCAGGAGCTTGGCAGCCAGCCAAATCAAGAAATACAATTCAGGGCGGTAGTAGAAGCACGCTTGATAGTTCCGGCTACCTCACAAACGCTCTGGCACAAGGAAGCGGTGGGTATGGTGGAGCTGCCACAAACCAGTAATTTTACCTGGTCGAATCGTGAGCCCGACACTGTTACCCCCGAGAGTAAAACCAGTGAGGAAACACTGGGATTTTTCCAAGAAGTAGCAGTGCGCCGAGCCCTTGGCCAGCTGACCGATGAGCTTTTGCCGCGTTACGAATATCGAGATCTACGATGAACCCCTTGGTGGCTGCCTTTTTATCGGCAACTCCCAGTGTTGGCGCAGCAATTGCTGGTTATTCCGGCCTGTTGCATGTGCCCACAGCTGAGGTTCGGGAAAATTTGAGCCTCAGTTTTAACTGGCTCTCTGCTCCAAGAACTTTGCTCGGAACGACTGGTGACCTGCCAGTCAACCGCACCTACCTGGTAACCGTTCCATTCTTCCCGAATTTTGAAGGGACGTTAGGCTTGCTGCAAATAGTCGGGTGGTCAGATCCGCAAGTTCCGGTACTACCTTACTTGGTGCACAGAACGCTGACATTGAAGATCCGCCTGCCACTACCTTGGTATGGCGTTGCGGTGGCCTTTGGTGTAGTAGATCCGGTTTCCGCCAACTTCCTAAGTCATGGTCCGGCACTCAAGACTCATTACGGGATGACGGCAGCCTTTGGCGTGGCAACCTATAAAGCCGGACCATTAGCTGTTACCGTGGGTGGCGGGCTAGGCGACAGATCGATTGATAAGCAAGCCAGAAGCGAACCCTTTCTCGATGGTTTGTTAGCCGGCTTGATATGGGCGTTGCCGGGTGGATTTCAGCTGCTAGCTGAATGGGATGGGTTTGATGCCAATGTGGGTACGCGCTGGAATGGTCCTTGGGGTATCGGAATTACCGCCGGCCGCGCAGGTGGAGGCTGGCTGGCTGGATCTTCGCTAGGCATCGAGCTGTGACGAGTTAAACCACTACTCATACCTGTTTAGCCAAAGCGACAACGGCTACGTTTTTTTCTCTAGTCCCTCAAGAACAAAGCGTCTTCTGCGCCAAGCTGAGGCCATCCTGGCACCAATCCCTTTTCGGTGACGGCGGTTGGCCGATAACCAAATGTGGCGAGATAATCCACGACGGTAGAAGGCGAATAACCGTAGGTTGCCTGGTTGACGGCTGAAAGCTCTGTCAGGATCGCTCGTGGCCGCAGCCGAGAATTTCGAAGAATCCCTTCTGCACCTCGAAGAACCAGTAGTTCAGCTC